>JBILPN010000335.1:0-4618 GCA_044373865.1 Luteolibacter sp.
CATCGGGAAAGCAATGAAGATCTTGGCAATCACCACGCCAAAAATCGCCAGCACGAGGGTCAGTGCGAGAAATAGAATCGATAGGAAAAGCAAGCGCGCCCGGGGGTGAATGACTCGCCCTGCGATGTCGCCGACGGTCTGGCCACGGTTTCTCAGGGAAATCACTAGCGAGCCGAGATCATGCACCGCGCCGATAAAAATCGAGCCGAACAGGACCCAGAGGAGCGCTGGCAGCCACCCCCACATGACCGCCAAGGCGGGGCCGACGATTGGGCCGGTGCCGGCGATGGAGGTGAAGTGATGGCCAAAGACGACTCCCTTGGCCGTTGGGACAAAATCGCTGCCGTCCTCAAGTTCAACTGATGGGACGCGCGCGTTAGGGTCGAGCTTGAACAGTTTGCGCGCCAACCAACGGCCGTAGGTGTGGTAGGCGATGAGATAGGCGATAAACGACCCGACGGCGATCAACAAGGTAGGCATCGGCGCGCATCCAAGCGGGAATTCCCTAGGGCGACCACTGGAAAATCACGGTGGTGCGAGATTGGTGCATGCCCTAGCATGACTGTGCTGCTTGGCTTGTCGCTTGCCGTGGCTTCGCTTCTGCGGTAGGCTTGGGGTGGCTATTGCCAAATTTCCCCCTCCAAGATGAAAACCATGGCAAGCATCGCATATTTCTCGATGGAAATCGGCATCGACGATCGCATGCCAACTTACAGCGGTGGCCTTGGCGTGCTTGCTGGCGACACGATCCGTGCCGCAGCGGATTTGGAGTTGCCGATGGTGGCGGTGACTCTACTTCACCGAATGGGTTATTTCTATCAAAAGTTAGATTCGGCGGGTGGGCAGAGCGAAGAACCGGTGAAATGGGCGATCGATGATTTTCTGACAGAAATCCCGATTCGCGTGTCGGTGAAAGTCGAGCAGCGCCAGGTCAGGCTCCGCGCGTGGAAATACACGGTTGTGGGGGTGGGGGGCTATCAGGTGCCGATCTATTTCCTCGATTCCGACCTGCCTGAGAACAGCGATTGGGACCGGAAAATCACGCATGACCTCTACGGCGGAGACGACCGCTACCGGCTGTGTCAAGAGGTGGTGTTAGGAATTGGCGGAGTGAGATTTCTGCGTGCGATCGGTGAGTTAGAGATTCAGCGCTTTCACCTGAATGAAGGGCATCCCGGCCTTTTGACGCTGGAGTTGCTGGATGAGAATGCCCGCCTTGCCGGACGGACTGAAGTGACTCAAGAAGATGTGGCCGCGGTGAGAAATCGCTGTGTTTTCACCACGCACACACCGGTTCCTGCGGGGCACGACCAATTTTCGATGGACCTGTTCATGCGCGTGACTGGGCGTGGTGATTTGTTGAAGCTGAAGGATGTTTTCTGCTGTGGTGAGGTGGTGAACATGACCTATCTGGCACTCAATCTCAGCCATTATGTGAATGGAGTCGCGCGGCGGCATGGCGAGGTGAGTCAGTTGATGTTTGGGCAGCATAAAATTGATGCGATCACCAATGGCGTCCATGCCGCGACGTGGTCCGCGCCGCCGTTTCAGCGCTTGTTTGATTTGTATATCCCGGGCTGGAGACGGGATCACTTCAGCCTGCGATATGCGCTTGGGATTTCGCTGGATGAGATTTGGGCGGCGCACCGGGAAGCCAAGGCCGAGCTCATCGGTTTGGCGAACCACCAGTCGAATGCCGGGTTGGATTTGGATGTCTTTACCATTGGCTACGCGCGGCGTGCGGCTGCGTATAAACGGCCTGATTTGTTGTTTGCAGAGGTGGACCGCCTGCGGCGGATGGTGGCGAATGGCAAGCCGTTGCAAGTGATCTTCGCCGGCAAGGCGCACCCGCGTGATGCGAGTGGAAAGGCGTTGATTGCGCAAATTTTCCGCTACCGCGAAATGCTGAAAGGCCAGATCTCGATTGTCTATCTGGAGAACTACGGCATTGAGTTGGCCAAGCGTTGCACGGCAGGGGTTGACCTGTGGTTGAATACTCCCGAGCCGCCGTTAGAGGCTTCTGGCACCAGTGGGATGAAAGCGGCGCTCAATGGCGTGCCAAGCTTGAGTGTGCTCGACGGTTGGTGGCTTGAGGGGCATATTCCCGGTGTCACTGGCTGGGCGATTGGTCGCGACACGCGAGGCCGGAGTGGCGCTGACCGGGGGGGGGATGCGGCTTCTTTGTATGATCAGCTGGAGCAAACTATTTTGCCACTTTTCTACCACGAGCCCCGTCGTTTCATGGAGGTCATGCGCCATTGCATCGCCCTCAACGGGTCGTTTTTCAACACGCACCGGATGATTTTGCAATACGTGCAAAAAGCGTATTTCTAAGCCATTGAACGGGATTTGAAAATTGGCGTTGCGCAAGGCATCAAGCTGGGCTTTCCTACTGCCGCTGCCAGGGGTCGTGGATGTACGGCAGGCGAACCCCGCCAGGCCTTGATCGGAGCAACGGTAGTTTGTCCGTGCTTGCCGCGGCTCCCTGGCAGCACTTTTTTCGGCCGGTTCAGGCTCATGCCGAGGTATTCTGGCTTATCGGGCTTGGGGCACGGCTTCGAAAATGACGAGGCTTGAGGCGGGTAGGGGAATGGTGAGCGGTCCGGTGGCAGGAAATTCCTTGAAATCTTGGGACCTTGCCGCGCCAATCACCAAGGCTGGGCGAAGGGTTTTGCCTGCGGTTTTCAGGCTTGATGGAAGTTCGAGCCGATGTCCGGCAGCTGCGGTGACGCGCTCTTGGGTGGAGGCGTTCATGGCGACCAGCACGAAGGACTCGCCATCGGCGCTTGCCCGGCAAAAGGCGAAAACTCCGTCGTCCTCGCTGCCCGCCGCGCTATCGCTCCAAAGGGGGATCCAGGTTCCCGTCCGCAGCACGGGAAGCCGGGCGCGCAGGGCAACAAGTTCGGAAATCTCGCGGAACGACGCGCTGGCTTTCACCTGCTGCATCGACGGTCCACCTTGCGTGCGGAAGAACATCATTCGGCCGCTCTCGCTGTCTTGGCCGGGCTGGCCTGTTGGGTCGAGCAGCGCCATTTCCGTGCCATAATACAAGCAGGGAATTCCTGGTAGGGTCAGCAAAAGTCCTTGCGCTAGGCGGTTGCGCACTTCGGTCACGCCAGCCACCCGGAAGCGGTTCAGGCCATCGTGATTTTCCAAAAAGGTGATGATTTTTTGTTGGGAGTTGAGCCCGTCAGGCCCGGCGGCCGGGTTGTAATAGGGGCGGCCTGCGGAGTCCTTGGCTTCGCGCAGTTGCATGGAGGTCTCCATCGCTGCGGGCGAGCCAAAGTTCTCGCCGGGGTGCCGCAAGTAATCACGAGCGTTGAAACAGAAGTTGAAATCGAGCACCGAGTCCAAGCTCGGCTGCGAGTTTTCCGGCCAGTCGCTGCGCCACGTGTATTGCCCAAGCCGCACCGGATCTCCGTCATAAATCTCGCCAAACAAGATTTTATCCGCTGCCTCCGCGCCAAGCTTCCTGCGCAATCGCTCGGTGAAGGCGTCCCAAAACTCGTGGTGCACGTGCTTTACCGTGTCGATCCGCAGTCCATCGACTCCGATGTGGTGGAGGTAGAAGTGGTAGATTTCGACAAATTCATCCACCAGCGCGTCGAAATGCTGGCTTTCAGGCGCAGTCCATAAATCGCGCAGCGAAAAGAAATCGCACTGGATTTCCTCGCCATCTGATTTTCCCAGGCTGTCGTCTGAGAAACCTTTGCGGCCATAGCTGGTGAGTTCAGAAAGGATGCCGCGGGTTGGGATTTTCACACCCAGAACCTCGCGTGGGCCATCGGGTTGGACTCGGTGCGCATTCCATTTCGGGATGTCGGCCCACTGCGCATTTGCATGGTATCCATCGCGCTTGAAGGCTTGGATCCACTCGCTTTTCTCCTGCACATTGAAGCTCCCGTCGCCATTGCTGTCGTAGTAAAATACAGGCCCAGCATGGTTCATCACCACATCCTGAATGACCTTGATGCCCTTGGAATGGGCCAATTTCACGAAATCCCGGTAATGCGCCATCCGCCCGTCTGGCGTGTCCGGGTAGGGCGTCCCTTGCAGGGATTGGCGGCTGGTGAGGTGGGGGTCGATGTCCAGCCAATCTTGTGTCCAGTAACCGTGATATCCGGTCTTCCAGCCGCCCAAGTCGTAGCCGGAGCGCCAGACGTTCCGAACCACTGGGGTGAGCCATAAAGCGCTGATTCCGAGCTTGTTGAAGTATCCAGCTTGGAGAGCGGTTTCCATGCCTCGGAGGTCGCCACCGTGGTAGCGGGCGATGTCGCGCTGGGTGGGGTCATGCAGCGCGGGGTCGCTTCCCGGTGGGACATTGTTCGCCGGATCGCCATCGAAAAAGCGATCGGTCATGGCGAAGTAAATCACGTCGTCGGACCATGGCCGCGCCTCGGCAGCGGCCATCCATGCGAGGGCAAAGAGAAGGTTTTTTAAGAGCACCCTCCCATATGTTCGAGCCCCCCGCGAGGTTGTGCGAATCTCAGATTCCGAGGATCGTTTTGAAGCGAGCGAATGCGGTGTCCCATGCCGCAGTGTCGCCAGGGGCAAAGGTGCGGAATTCAAAGGAGCGGCGGATCAAATCCCGGCCCTCGGCGAAGCTCGCCAAGTGCCC
>JBILPN010000336.1:0-4616 GCA_044373865.1 Luteolibacter sp.
CGGGTTTTCGATAGCAAGAAGGTCTCAGACCACTTTGCCATCATCCCCACCGGCAAGATCGCCAAGCTCAGCGAGGCGGAGCAAAAGCTCTACGACATGATCGTGAAGCGCTTCATCGCCGTCTTTTATCCATCCGCCGAGTTTGAACAAACCACCCGGCTCACGCGCATCGCCGCGGACACTTTCAAGACGGAAGGCCGGATTCTTGTGAAACCCGGTTGGCTTGAGGTCTATGGCCGCCGCCCCGGCGTGGCCGCTGGCAAGGACGAGCTCGTCGCCGTCACCGCGGGTGAGGCCGCCAAGGTGGAGAGCATCGAAGTTCTCCATGAAGAAACCAAGCCGCCAGCCCGCATGACCGAGTCCACCCTGCTTTCCGCCATGGAAGGTGCTGGCAAACTCATTGATGACGAGGCACTTCGTGAAGCGATGTCCGAGCGTGGTCTCGGCACGCCAGCCACTCGCGCCGCCACCATCGAGGGGCTGATCGCCCAGAAATACCTTGCTCGCGAGGGCCGCGAACTCCACGTGACGAACAGCGGGATGAAGCTGATCTCGCTGGTGAACGAAATGGAAATCGAGGGGCTCTACTCGCCAAAACTCACTGGCGATTGGGAATTCAAACTCCGCCAAATGGAGCAGGGCCACCTCAAGCGCAGTGACTTTATGAAGGAGATCATCTCCTACACCAAGGAGATCTGCGAGAAGGCGCGAAAAGGCGCGGAACTCGCGAAAAGCCAGGTCTTCCCCGACCTCAAAGTGCCTTGCCCGATGTGCGGTGCGCAGGGCTTGAAGCAAACCGAGGCGACCTTCGAGTGCCGCGAACCGGAGTGCAAATTCAAGGCGAAAAAACACATCGCCGGCCGCACGCTCACCGAGGACGAGGCGATCGCGCTCTTCACTAAAAAGTTCGTCGGGCCGCTCACGGGCTTCAAATCGAAGTTCAACAAGCCCTTCGATGCAGCGCTTGAGTTGGATGCGAAGTTCAAGGTGAATTTCGTTTTCGAAAACGAAGAGAAAGACGGGCCACCGGAACTCAGCGAGGAGCAAGTGATCGGCGAGGCGAAGACGGAGGAGGGGAAATCCTACAAAGTCTATGCCACCGACAAGGCCTATCATGTCCCGGAACTGACGACCAAAAAAGACCCGCACGGCATCCGCATCGGGAAATCAATCCTGCAGTGCGAGATCCCATCCGCCCAAGTTCTCAAGCTGATCGGCGCGGGAAAAACCGATGTGCTCAAGGGCTTTGTTTCCAACCGCACCAAGCGGAAATTCGACGCCTATCTCACGTTCGATGCCAAGGATGGGAAAATCGGCTTCGACTTCCCACCTCGCCCGGCGAAGAAGGTGGCCGCTAAAAAAGCGGCGAAGGAACCGGACGCCTGATGCAGCGGGCCATTGGCTTGGCTCGCTTTCAGCGGGGAATTTGATCGAAAAATCTCGTCGTGATCCGCTTCAACTACAAGCCATCCGGAACACCGCCGGCGACCTTGAAGGCTCCTCCCGGAGCCAGTGAAAAGCCGTCTCTAACTTTAATTCAATACAGCGGTGAAACGCTGTTTGAGCGGACTTTCGATGATCTGAGCGAGTTGTTAGTGCATTATGATCCGGCGCTCACCAACTGGATCGACGTCGATGGCTTGGGCGATGTGGATTGCTTGAAACAGCTGGCCGCCCATTTTGGTTTGCACCCGCTGGCAGTCGAGGATGTTTTGAACACTGCGCAGCGCCCAAAAATCGAGCGCTTCACCGACCACTTCTTCATCGTCAGCGAAATGGTGTATTACAATGAGCAAGACACGCTATGCTTCGAGCAAGTGAGTTTGTTTTTGGGAGCATCCTTTGTCATCACGATCCAGGAAGAGAAAGGGCACGATGTCTTCGAGCGGATTCGCAAGCGCTTGCGTTCCAGTGCCGGGAATTCGCGCACGATGGGTGCTGATTATTTGGCCTATGCCTTGTTGGATGCAACGGTGGATCAGTTGTTTCCAGTCTTGGAAAATGTGGGCGACACCATCGAGTTGATCGAAGACGGGGTGTTTCAAAAACCTGGATCGGAGACCTTAAAAAGTCTCTATGAGTCGAAGCGGATTTTGCTGGTTTTACGGCGCGCCGCATGGCCGCACCGGGAAATTTTCAACGTGTTGATTCGTGATGAATCCGGGTTAATTCGCAAGGAAAGCCAGCTTTTCCTGCGGGATTGTTATGACCATGTGACGCAGATCATCGACATCATCGAGAGTTACCGCGACTTGATTGCAGGCTTGATGGATTTGTATATCTCGTCCCTGAGTTTCCGCACCAATGAGATCATGCGGGTTTTGACCATTGTGTCGGTGATATTCATGCCGCTCACTTTCCTAGCAGGAATTTATGGCATGAATTTCGACACGCGTGAGCCATACAACATGCCTGAACTGCGCTGGCCATTTGGCTATGGTTTCTTCTGGCTATGCTGCGTCATGACGGTGGTTGGAATGCTGTATTTCTTCAAAAAGAAAAAATGGCTGTGAGCGCCTCTCGCGGCGGCGAGTTAGAAGAAGATGGCAGGCTCAATCTTCCAGCCAGCGGCCGAGTGCTTCTTCGAGGTCGTCGTTGCGCTTGACGTGGAATTTCTCCCCTGCGGCGATGGTGACACGGCGGCCGGCGCTGTTTTGAAAATGCAGCAAAACGGGCGTTGGGCCGGGGTGGGCGGTGAGAGCAAGTTTGATTTCCATCAGATCCCGGTCGCTGTGGCGCGTGGTCCAGAGCATGAGCTCGAGTGGGCCTTTTTGGTTGGCGGAGGTGCGCTTGGGCTTGAGTTCTGAGAGTTCGTAGCCGGTGAGGCGGCGGCCGCCAGTGCGCTCGTCCACTTGGACGTTGGCTTTGAGACGGATGATTTTCCCGGGTTCGATCAAGCCTGCGTCGCGTGCGGGAACGAAGGTTTCTCCCCACAGCATGATCTCGCTGCTGCCGGTGAAGTCTTCAAGGACAAGGACGCCGAAGGGCTTGCCGGTTTTCGTGATTTTGGAGTCGAGCGCGCGGACCATTCCTGCGAAGGGGAAGCGCTCGCGCGCGTTGCTCAGGTCGAGGTCATCGATGGCGCCGAGGCGGCGGTATTTCGCCGAGTCAATGACGCTGCGGAATTTGTCGAGCGGGTGGCCGGTGACATAGAAACCTAGCAGCTCTTTTTCGTGGGCGAGGCGCTCGTCTTTTGACCATTCCTCGATGCTCGGTTCTGAAGAGCGCTTGGATTTTGTTTTGGCGGAGGGGGCGGCGAAGTCGAGCGAGTCGAACATCGAGGCCTGGCCGGCGGCGCGGTCGCGTTGGGCGGATGACGCGGAAGCGACAACTTGCTCAAGCCGCGCGAACATGCCGGCGCGGGATTCTTGCGTCCAGTCGAGCGCCCCGGCTTTGGCGAGGTTTTCTAAAATCCGCTTGTTGACGACCTTGGAGTCGAGACGCGAGGCGAAGTCATCCAAGGAGGTGAACTTGCCGTTTTTCTCGCGTTCGTGGATGGCGATGGTCATGGCTCCCTCACCGCAGTTTTTGATAGCGGCTAGGCCGTAGCGGACTCCTTTTGATCCGTTAGGTAAGATTTCCGGGGCGAAGCGGAGTTGGGAGGCATTGAGGTCCGGCGGGAGGATTTCCATGCCCATGCGATGGCACTCCGAGACAAAAACGCCGATTTTGTCCGTGTTGTGAATTTCGTTGGATAGCAATGCGGACATGAACTCGACCGGGTGATTGGCCTTCAGATAGGCCGTCCAGTAGGAAATGTGGCCGTAGCAGGCGGAGTGGGATTTGTTGAATCCATAGCCGGCGAACATGGCGATTTTATCGAAGATTTGGTCAGCGAGTTTCTTTCCGATGTTGTTGGTTTTCTCGGCACCCTCGACGAATTTGGCGCGTTGTTTTTCCATTTCCACGGGGTCTTTCTTGCCCATGGCGCGGCGGAGAAGGTCGGCACCGCCGAGTGAGTATCCTGCGAGGACTTTGGCGGCGTTTTGCACCTGTTCCTGATAGATCATGACGCCGAAGGTGTCGCCGCAGACCTTCTCTAGCAGCGGGTGCTCATACATGGCGCGGGTGCGGCCTTTTTTTACATCGAGCATTTGGTCGATGAATTGCATGGCACCGGGGCGATAGACGGCGAGAAGGTCGATGATGTCGTCGATTTTTTCGATGGCATATTTGCGGCAAGTTTCGACCATGCCGCCGGATTCTAGCTGGAACACGCCCATCGTCTCGCCGCGGTTGAGGAGTTCGAAGGTTTTCCAGTCTTCAAGGGAAACGGTTTCGATGGAGAAGTCCGGAGTGTGTTTGCGGATGTGCTGGACAGCTTCTTGGATGACGGTGAGGTTTTTCAGCCCGAGGAAGTCCATTTTCAGGAGTCCGACATCGGTGATGGCCTTCATGTCGTATTGAGTGACGACTTCGCCTTCGTTGCCGCGGGTGAGTGGGACGTGTTCGTCGAGCGGGCGGTCGCCGATGACGACACCGGCAGCATGGACGCCGACGTTGCGGGCGAGGCCTTCGAGCTTGGTGGCGTAGCTCCAGAGTTGCTGATAGGTTGAGCTGCTCTCGATGAGTTCCTTCAGTTCGGGTTTGGTGTCGTATTCGTTTTTGAGTTTAAT
>JBILPN010000337.1:0-4614 GCA_044373865.1 Luteolibacter sp.
CAAGCATGGCCTCTTCTTGGTGAGTGCGTTGGAGGAGTTTTTGAAGCATGGCGAAGCGCTGGTCGGCCAGTAGCACTTCTTCATTATTGTAGGCGCCATTGAGAAGGAGATGCAGGTGGGTGCGGTCAATCAGGGTGGGTGAGTTGGGGTCGCCCCAAGCCTCGGCATTGAAATGGAGGCAGAGGACGAGGTCGGGCTTGAGCGATTGGTTGACGAGTTCGGCGCGCGCACGGATCTCGGCGGTGCGGTAAAACAGCCGTTCAGCAAGCCGATTGAGGGAGGCCGGGGAATCATCATTTTTGCTGGATTCCTCGACGAGAGAGCGGAGGCCTTCAGGGCGAATCGGGGTGACGGGTTCGCGGGTTTCGCGCACGAGTGAAACAGTCGCGCCGAGGGCTTCGAGCTGGGGTTTGAGCAAATTGGCGACGTGAAGAGTCATGTCGCCTTCAAGAACGGGTGTGCCGTCTCCAACGACGAACCAGCGTTCTTCCATTTTTGCCCAAGTTCCTCCGATGTGGCCGGGATCGATGGCGATGTGGAGATTTTCCAGTGGCTTGTCGCGCGGGGCGGGCGGGAGTTCGTGCGCACCACGCCAGCTCTTGGTCGCCTGTGCAATCGGTTCAGTCGTGGCGAAGTTGAGCTGGAAATCCGCTTGGTCTGAGGTCGCCGCGGTGGCGATCCGTGCGTGGGTGTCGTGAATTTCAATCACATTTCTCCAAGCGTCGCCGACGGTGAAGACTTGAGTGAGGAGCTTTTCGAACTCTTCGCGTGTGATGGTGTTTTGAAAAATTTCAAGCTGGGACCAGTCGGGCTGGCTGGCGAGGAATGAGAGGGGAGGGGAGGCTGGTGGTTCTTGGGTGGCCTCAGAAATGGCGGTGCTTGGGCGCTCCGGCGCTTGTGTGAATCGGAAAACAAGGGCGGCGAGCAGGGCGGCGATCAGCAAAAGCAGGGGAATTTGGCGCGGCGAGAGCGAGTTCATGGAGAAATTGGGTTGTCGGAAGCCAATGGAATGTGGAGTTTTGGAAAAAGCGTAAAACGAGCGCAAAATTATTCATTATGCCCCAAATCAGAATTTTATTTCTTGGCGATGTGGTCGGAGAGCCGGGACGCAAGGCCGTTGCAGAGCAGTTGCCGCTCCTCAAACAGTCGGAGGGCCTTGATTTTATCATCGTGAATGGGGAAAATTCGGCTGGTGGCAAGGGGATCACTCCGAAAATTGCGATTGATCTCCTGCGCGCGGGGGCGGCGGTGATCACGACGGGAGACCACGTTTGGGATCAAAAGGAGATTGTTGATTACTTTCCAACTGAGCCGCGCTTGTTGCGACCCATCAATTACCCGGAAGGCACGCCAGGCGCGGGGAGCGTTGTTTTAGAAACGGCAAAGGGCAGGGTGGCGGTGATTCAGGCGCAGGGGCGCTCTTTTATCCAGCCTCCCTTGGAGAACCCGTATTTGGCGGTGGAGCAGGAAGTGGCGCGCTTGCGGGCGGATGGAGTTTCGGTGATCGTCCTCGATTTCCACGCGGAGACGACCAGCGAGAAAATCGCGATGGGGCGGATGCTGGATGGCTCGGTTTCGCTGGTTGTTGGAACTCACACGCATGTTCAAACGGCGGATGACGCGATTTTTCCGGGTGGCACGGGTTACTTGACGGACGCCGGCATGTGCGGCCCCGAGGAGTCCGTGCTCGGGCGCAGCATCGAGTCCGTCGTGTGGCGCTTCAAGTCGGGCATGCCCACGCGTTTCCCCGTGGCAAAAGGACCGGTGCGTCTTTGCGGTGTGATGGTGGACGTGGACGTGGAGACTGGCAAATGTTTGGCCATTCGTAGGCTATCGATGTTGCTCCCAGACTCGGATGCTTGAACGGTAGGCTGTCATAAGTCGTTTCTGCACCCTGTCATGGGGGCAGAAGCAGCTTTCTGACGGAGCGTGCAGCAAATTTGCCCAATCAAAGTCGAGGCCAGTTCTGCCTCTGACCCCGGTTTTCCTTGGAAGATCCTTACAAATTCACTGGGCTTGGATAAATCTTCTTTTCATTGAGATTTTTTTTGACAGAGTGGCGGGCTTTGTTAAGGTCCGCCCGCTCTTCCCCACAACAAGTCAGGGGTGCCGCGCCTAATCTCGCTCGTTTATGGGATTGGTCGCGGTGTTTTTGTCGGGTTGAAGGTTGGGCAAATCATGTCACATTGCTCGCGTAGCTCAGGGGTAGAGCGCATCCTTGGTAAGGATGAGGTCGGGGGTTCAATTCCCCCCGCGAGCTCCAGGGCAATCACGAAAAATCTCAACAGTCTCAAGCAGAACAACAACCACCATGGCAAAAGAAGCATTCCAGCGCAACAAGCCGCACGTAAACATCGGCACGATCGGTCACGTTGACCACGGCAAGACAACCCTCACCGCGGCGATCACCAACACGCTCGCTGACAAGGGCTTGGCACAAAAGAAGAGCTATGCCGACATCGACGCGGCCCCCGAGGAGCGCGAGCGCGGTATTACGATCAATACGGCTCACGTGGAATATGAAACTCTCAAGCGCCACTACGCTCACGTGGACTGCCCAGGTCACGCTGACTATGTGAAAAACATGATCACCGGTGCTGCCCAAATGGACGGCGGTATCCTCGTCGTTTCCGCTGCAGACGGCCCAATGCCACAAACTCGTGAGCACATCCTTCTTGCTCGTCAGGTCGGCGTTCCTGCCTTGGTGGTTTTCATGAACAAGGTTGACCTTGTTGATGACGCAGAACTCCTCGAGCTCGTTGAAATGGAAGTTCGTGACCTCCTTTCTTCCTACGAATTCCCAGGTGACGACATCCCAATCGTGATGGGCTCCGCCAAGGCTGCCCTCGAAGGTGATGCCGCTCAAATGGAGAACATCATGAAGCTCATGGATGCTGTGGATTCCTACATCCCTGAGCCTGAGCGTCCAATCGACAAGACTTTCCTCATGCCAATCGAAGACGTGTTCTCGATCGAAGGTCGTGGAACGGTCTGCACCGGCCGTGTCGAACGTGGAATCGTCAAGAAGATGGAAGAAGTCGAAATCGTTGGTATCCGCGACACGCAGAAGACCACCGTCACCGACATCGAAATGTTCCGCAAGCTCCTCGACGAAGGTCGTGCTGGTGACAACGTCGGTCTGCTCGTTCGCGGTCTCAAGAAGAACGATGTCGAGCGTGGCCAAGTCATCGCCAAGGTCGGCACCGTCAAGGGCCACACAATCTTCAAGTCTGAGATCTACGTTCTTTCGAAGGAAGAAGGCGGCCGCCACACCCCGTTCTTCTCGAACTATCGTCCTCAGTTCTACTTCCGCACCACCGACGTGACTGGCAGCATCAAGCTCCCAGAAGGCGTTGAAATGGTGATGCCAGGTGACAACATCAATCTTGAAGTTGAGCTCATCACTCCAATCGCCATGGAGCCAACCATGCGTTTCGCCATCCGTGAAGGTGGTCGGACCGTCGGTGCAGGCCGTGTCGGTGAGATCATCAAGTAAGCTTTAGCAGCGAGGCTTTGGAGCTCAACACTCCAAAAGCTAGACTTTGGGGCACCCCGATCAAACGGGGTGCCCTCAATTCGCCTCAAAAAAACGGCAGTAGTTCAATTGGTAGAGCATCGGTCTCCAAAACCGAGTGTTGGGGGTTCGAGTCCCTCCTGCCGTGCCATTTTTTCTTTCCAGTATCAGAACGTTAAAGCGACATCATGTTTTCGAAAATCTCCAATTTCTTGGGTGAGGTAAAAGGCGAGCTCCTCAAAGCGAGCTGGCCTTGGGAGTCAGACCCAAAAATCAAGGGTCTTCGGAAATACAAGCAGCTTGTGGACTCGACGATCGTTGTTCTCATTGCGATGGTCCTCCTCGCCGGCTTTGTCCAGTTCTGGGACTTTTTCCACGTATTGATCGTGGGTTTTTTCACCAATTTCGACTTCTGAGGCTAGCTTCTTAGTCCGCTCAGATTCCATCCATCTCCGACCGACCCGTCATGTCAGAATCCAATTCATTCCGCGATCAGTGGTACGTTGTTCAAGTCCTCTCCGGCCAGGAAGGCAAAGTCCGTGATCGGATTAACCGCACTGCCGAGGCTGAGGGAATGACGGAATACATCCGCGAAGTGCTCGTTCCAACCGAAATGGTTTCGGAAATCCGCCGCGGCAAAAAGACTGAAACCAAGAAGAAATTCTTTCCCGGTTACATCATCGTCAACATGAACCTCGCCACTGAGGATAACCAGCTCGTCGAGAAGACCTGGTTTTTCATCAAGGAGATGGAAGGGGTCATTGGATTTGCCGGAACGAAAGACCGCCCAGCTCCGATGCGCCCTCGTGAAGTTGAGGCGATGCTCTCACAAATCAAGGAGCGTGAGGAAAGCGTCCGTCCTGCCATCAGTTTCGAAGTGGGTGACACCGTGAAAGTGGCCGATGGCCCATTCCAAAGTCAAAACGGAATTGTCGAGGAAATCGACCCAGAGCGCGGCAAGTTGCGCGTCTCGGTGACGATCTTCGGCCGCAGCACCCCCGTCGAACTCGAATATTGGCAGGTCGAAAGAGCATAATTGTCTCGACCAGCGCGTTCGAATATCCAATCACACCTCTCCCGCACTCAAAACAGCATTCATT
>JBILPN010000338.1:0-4612 GCA_044373865.1 Luteolibacter sp.
ACCCTTTAAACGAATACCGCGCCTCATGGAAAATGGCGGGCTTGCCACTTGCCCAACGACTGCGAGACAAAGGACATGAGTGGAATGATCTCGCAAAACTCATTCCGGACCTCCTCTCACAAAGCGTTATGGGCTATGCTTACACCTGCCCGGACATGATCGGTGGCGGTGAATACCGCTCATTCCTCAGCACGGAAAAGATTGATGAAGAATTGGTTGTTCGATCCGCGCAAGTCCACGCACTTATGCCGATGATGCAGTTCTCAGTCGCTCCATGGCGGATCCTCTCCAAGGATAACAACAAGATCTGCCTCGAAATGGCCAAGTTGCATGAAAAGATGGGTGAAACAATTCTCAATCTGGCAAAAGAAGCCTCCAAGTCTGGTGAGCCGATTGTGAAGCCGATGGCCATGTCCTTTCCTAAGGGCCGCTTCGAAACTATCAAAGATCAGTTCGTATTGGGAGATACCATCATCGTTGCACCGGTCATCGTAAAGGCGGCGCGTTCGCGCTCGGTGGTGTTGCCTGAAGGCGAATGGAAAGCGGATGACGGGACGATCTACAAGGGCGGTCAGACCATTGTCATCGACGTCCCACTGGAGCGCTTGCCCTATTTTACGATGACGAGCCCTGCTTGAATGGACATGAACACGAGAAAATGGCCAGATGATCCGTATTTAGTATCAAACAACAGAACCAAAGTCCATTCCAAGTTAGACTACGCTTTTCATGAAGATCCCTTTGATATTCATCAGTTTAAGCTCCCTCATCCATGCACAAGAGACGAGTGTCCTGCTGGATGAGCTCGCTCGAGTGCCAGGTATAAGAAGGCGATACCACCGATTTCATTCCATTGGCGGGAACAAATGCTGACGTAAGCGTGGGGCCCAACTCGATTCATGACAAAACCTTCTTCAAACCCGGGGCACACCTTTTTTCCGACACGAATTATACCAAGCACTCCCCAACCGAGGAGAAGCCCCACGGGCAATGGAATACCGTCGAAATTTACACACTCGGACAAACATCGGTTTTCCTGATCAACGGCACGCCGGGCATGGTAATTTTCAACGCACGGCGCCAAGCACCAGGCAGCTCAGAGGAAGTCCCGCTCACGAGAGGAAGAATCCAACTTCAATCTGAAGCCGCTGAAGTTTTCAATGACTGTATCTGGCAGGTGAGTCCGGGTGCACCAAATCATTTTCCAATTCGATCACCCAACTCTCAGGGTGTTGACGGACCTAGATCGGGATTACAGCAATCATACGTCGTCTTGCGTTCCGCCGTTCCGCAGACCGTAAGCAGATTTGTTCCCTTTTGGAATGCACCAGCATAGCTCTTTAGCTGAATGTGTGCATTCGTGATCGTGCCGCGCAGAGTCATCGAGTCTTCACGCAGACTGACGAGTGTGGCATTCGGATTCTTCATGTGACAGCCGTCAATATTCACAGTCACTCCGTAGCGACCTTGACGACCGGAAATGATTGCGTTGCCTTCGGCACCTCTTCCGCCTTCGCCGAGAACGCGCAGGTTACGGAAGGTTCCGGTTGCTCCGTCGGAATAATCGCCCCAACCAAGTTGGATCGGCACGGTGTTGGTCACCATCTTGATTGTCGTGTCGGTGACCGTGACGTCGTGATAGACTTTGATGATGTCATCACCGCTCTCAAAGTAGCAGTCGTGCACGGTGGAACCATCGCCACCTTCAAAACCATCGCTGTTGTTGCCATGGCCATCACGTTTGTCCAGAAAATCGCAGGCAGACACATGAACCACATTTTCCCAACCGCGCACGTGAAACCCCCGAGGGTCCTGCGAGGTGAGGTTCGAGATGGTCATGATGCCGCCAAAGTTCTGGAAGGTGCAAATCGTGAATGCTTTGATATTACGGTTCTTCGACCAGGCTTGCTCCTTGGTTCCATAGACCATGGAAGTCTTACGATGTTCACCTGAAATATTGACTGTGGAATACGAGTGAAACGCAGCATTCACCGTCACTTCTTTTGCGATGTGGATCTGCTTTACCTCGAGAGGAATTCTCCAAATGAAAGAGAGTTTGCCGGCATCTGCAAATTCGACGGATCCTGACTCGGTAAAACGCACCGTGCCTGAAGATTCGTCCCACACCAACTTGCCTGAATAGGCAGAACGAAGTTGATCGATTGATTGGGACGTAGCGTTGGCAACCAAAAAGGCAGTGATACCGACAATAATGATCGATCTGAGGTTCATGTAGGGTTTGGTTGGAGGGGATGGAAGTTTTTATGATTTAAGTGCCGAAACTTCTCAGGTGAAAGTTCGTTAGTTCACTTTCCAGACAGGTCTTGCCTCGGCTTCGATCGCCGCATCTTGCGCGAGCATTTTCTGGCGCATGCGCCCGACAAGTTCCGGATTCTGAGCGGCGAGGTCGTTTTTCTCGCCGAGGTCCACAGCAAGGTTGAAGAGCAGAACTTGCATTCTATCAGCAGATGAGATGTCTTTTTTAGCGGCCTTTTCCCGGACTAGCAACTTCCAATCACCTTCGCGAATGCCCTCAATGTTTCCGTTCGCGGCGTAGTAGAGGAACTCCTTGCGGACGGACTCTGCATGGCCGCCTAACAACGAGGCAATATTCATGCCATCAATCGGGCGGTCGGCAGGTAGCTGGGTGCCTGTAAGCGCGGCGATCGTGGGGAGCAAGTCGATGGTGGATGCGAGCGCATCACACTGGGTGCCAGCGGGGATGCGACCGGGTGCCCAGATGATGCAGGGCACACGATGGCCGCCTTCGAAGGTGCTGAATTTCCCCTCACGAAGCGGGCCGGCGGAACCACCATGATGTTTGAAAGTGAGCCATGGGCCGTTGTCGGTGGCGAAGATGACGTAGGTGTTGTCGGCGAGTTTGTTTTCGCGCAAATGCTCGATGAGCCGACCGATCTCGGCGTCAAGGTGTTCGATGGTGTTGATGTAGGCGCGTTTTGGATCGCGGTCGCGGACGTCGTCCGGCACATAGAGCGGGATGTGCGGCATCGAGTAGGGCAGGTAGAGGAAAAAGGGGCGGTCTTGATTTTCCTGGATGAAGGCAATGCCGCGATCGGTGCAGCGGCGGGTGATGGTGCGCTGGTCCACCGGGAGTTCGATGATCTTTTCATTTTCCATCAGCGGAGTCTTCCATTTCGTGAGGGTGGACTCCGGGTCGTTCCAAAGTGCATCCATTCCGTCTGGTCCGCCCTCGGGCTTTCCCTTGTTGTCCGGGTGGTTCATGTCGTTGGAATAGGGAATGCCATAGAATCGATCAAAGCCATGGGCAGTGGGTAGCACTTCCGGGTGGTGGCCGAGGTGCCATTTGCCAACGCAGGCGGTAGCATAGCCGTTCTGCTTCAAGTGGTCTGCGATGCTGTGTTCCTTCGGATTCAAGCCGGAGCTCGAGCCGGGAGTAAGCACACCTTTGTGCATACCAACCCGTTTCGGATAGGATCCGGTCAGCAGTGCAGCACGAGATGGTGAGCAAATCGAAGATGCGGTCACGAAGCTGGTAAAGCGGCGCCCCTCCTGCGCGAGACGGTCCAGATGGGGAGTGCGGATGGTCGTAGAACCGAAGGCGCCGAGATCGCCGTAGCCTTGATCATCGGGAAAGATGATGATGAAGTTGGGCTTGGTGGCCGCGTGGGCTTGGCCCCAGACAAGCAGGAGGCAGATGAGGAGGTGTTTCATGGTTTGATGGGTTCTTTTGCAAAGTTGGCGGGATAGACTCAGCCGGTTTTAACATTCTCGCCGCGCATGACTTGCTCGTAGAGGCGGTCGCCATCGGTGAGTTTGTCGTCGTCAAAGATGTTGGCCCCGTGCGGTCATTCACTCGGCAATGATGGAATGACGAGCAAATTTGTTCACGCAAACGCGGGTGATGTCGAGGTGATAGAGTTGGTCGGGGTGCCATCGGGATCGAGGAAGCCGGCTTCGCAGGTTTCGGCAGCTTCGCGGCTCGGCTCTTGCGGCTTCAAGGACTGCTGGTTATGAAACCGTGTCTGTGGCCTCCTTGGTATCACTCACCGAGAAGTGCCTCAAGATTTGATCGATATTATCGTCATGCTAGCGATGGAAGAAGACAAGATTCCGTTCGGGATTCGGCTTCTGATCCTGCATGATGCCCTTGCCGAAAGGATCCTATGGTTTGATGATTTCTGTCTCGAAGTCGGAGGCGTTGATCCAGCCGGTTTTGACTGGCTCGCCGCGCATGAATTGCTCGTAGAGCCCGTCGCCCTCGGTGGGCTTGTAGTCGTCAAAGATCTTGCCGCGTCCCTCCATGCGAGGGTCGTTTTGGGATTTGAGCAGAGTTTCCATGCGTTGGCGCAGTACTGCCATGCGCCCTGCGTTCTCGGGGGCGCCGGCGAGGTTGTTCACGCAATCTCGGTCAGTGCGGAGATCGTAAAGTTCGTCGGCCGGGCGCATGCCGAAGTTGAATTGCCAGAAGCGATCGGAACGATTGGCGCGCCCCAGATCGAGGATTAGTGATTTCGTGGTGCCGCCATCGGTATCGAGGTATCCGGTTTCCGGGTTTCCGGCGGGCCAGCGGTTCGGCTCGTAATTGTGAAGGTAGAGGTGCGCCGCGGTGACGATTCCGCGGATGGGATAG
>JBILPN010000339.1:0-4609 GCA_044373865.1 Luteolibacter sp.
GGCCCCAAGCGCAAGGATGGAGCGAGGAAGCTGAAAGGAGACGCCGCTCCAGCCAACCGCGCTTTGTGGACCTTGCGGGACCTGCGGAAGGGAATCGCTTGAACGATGAAGCTTGATGCGGACGTTGGGAGATTTTTGGAGAATCAACGGGATGCCGCGTCCCCATGGGTCGATGCGGCGGATGCGGCGGAGCAGGTCGGCGATGAGGGGATTGCGGCGGCGGGAGATTTTGGCGATTTTGAGCGTCAGAAGCTGCGCAGCGCTGGGTGTCGGGAATTGAGAGACTTGGCCCGCAAAGCTGGGCCTCGCCGAGCTGGGGCTCAGCGTTCCCGGGGGTGGGTTCCTCAAGGACCTACCCTAGCCCCACAAGGGCCCCACCGCTGGTCCTTGCGGGGCCTCGGGGTGGATTCTTGGAACCTTGTGGCTTGGAGTGGATCGAAATTTTCGCAGTGGCGTCGTTTCGCTGGCTGTGATTTCCTTCGCTGCGTTGGCAGTCCGCACCGGGCTGCATTTCAATTTCCCGTCCGCTCATGCTTCCTGCCGAAGAATTCACCACCGTCGAGTCCATATTCGTCCGCCACCGCAACGCCTTGCTGCTGCGCGGGCAATTCACGCCGATTTACACGGATTACTACCTCCACCTCATGCAGCACGGCATTCGCCCGCCTGCGGAGTTGGACCAAATGCTCAAGGACGCGCTCGCGATGCTCACCCTCCACCTGGTCGCGCGGCCTTGGGCGGAAACCATCGCTTGGACGGCAAATTTGCGGGCTCCGCGGATCAATCTGTTCGTCACAGGCAGCTCGTTTGAGGAGTCCATCACCGGCCGGATTTTCACTGAAGACGTCCGCGAGCCAGACCGGAATTTTTTCTATTCGCAATCCACCGCCGCAGCCGGCGAGGCCCCGCGCACCTCGACGATGGAGGTGATCGGCCGCGACCCGATCGCGTGGGTCGGCCAATACTACGAACAATCCGAGCAGCGCCCGGCACGCGCCTTCCGCTTGGATGACGAAAATTTCGCCCTCGTGGCCGCCCAACCCGACTGCGACTTGGAGTGGCTGGCGGCGCTCGACGAGGAGGCTGTCGGCCAAATTTCAACACGCGAGGAGACCACCGTTTTAGAAACCCGCCGCTTCCGTTTCAACTGCGGCTGTACGGTCGATAAGATCTTGCCCATTCTCGGCGGTTGGAAAAACCGGCTCGACGACCTGTTCGAGGCCTCGGACTTCATCAACATCCAGTGCCCGCGCTGCGCCGCGAAATACCGCATCACGCGTGACATGATTTGACGGCACGCGCTGGCTCGCCCCACGATTGCCACACCACTCCGGTGATTTTCTCCATGCTCCGCTTTCATTTCCAACAGTTCACCGACACCCCGCGCTTGCTGGAACTCAAGCGTGCCAGCGGACAGAAAATCTCGGTTTGCATCCCCACTCTCAATGAGGAGGAGACGATTGCCGCCATCGTCCGCACGATCCGCTCGGAACTGATGGAAGAGTGCCCCTTGGTCGATGAAGTGCTGGTGATTGACTCCGGCTCCAGCGACGCCACGCGCGAGGCCGCCGCGCGCGCAGGCGCAGACGTGTTCCTCTCCGCCGAGATCGCCCCCGCGCTCGGCACGCATGCTGGGAAGGGCGAAAACCTTTGGAAAGCCCTGCACGTCGCTTCCGGTGACATCATCTGTTATGTCGATGGCGACATCTCGAATTTCCACTCCGGCTTCATCACTGGCCTCGTCGGCCCGCTTCTGAGCAGCCCCGGCATCGACTACGTCAAAGCCTTCTACGAGCGACCGCTCGACCGCGGCGAAAGCACGCTCGCCTCCGCGGGTGGACGGGTCTCAGAAATCCTCATCCGCCCGCTCATCTCGCTCTTCTATCCAGAGCTGGCCCCTATCATCCAGCCTCTATCCGGCGAGTATGCCGCGCGGCGCAGTGTTTTTGAAGCCCTCCCCTTCCCGGTTGGATACGGCGTGGAAATCGCCCATCTCATCGATCTCCTGCAAGCCGGCCTGCTCCCGCGCCTCGCCCAGACAGACTTGGTCAAACGCATCCACCGGAACCGCGATGACGACGAGTTAGGCAGCATGGCCTTTGCCCTCATGCAAGTCGTGTTCCGGCGTCTGGAGCGCGATGGCAAACTCAGCCTGGCAAGTCCCCTGCCCGCCCTCTATCAATCATGGACCACCGAGAGCGAGCGCATCCAGCCGATTTTAAAACTCATCCCCGAACCCGAGCGGATGCCGCTGAACCCGTCATGACACCCAAGCAAGCGCACCTGCGCGCGCTCTTGGAGGAGATGTCGCTTGAGGAAAAAGCCGGACAGTTGAATCTCCTAACCGGGACCATGGATTCGACCGGAATGAAAGATTCCGGCGACTTGGAAGCAAAAATCCGCGCGGGTCAATGCGGTGCGGTTTTCAATGTTTACACCGCCGCCGCCACGCGTGCCTTGCAGGAGGCGGCCATGGCCAGCCGCCTGCGGATTCCGCTGTTATTCGGCTACGATGTCATCCATGGGCACCGCTGTATTTTCCCGATTCCGCTCGCGCTGTCCTGCTCGTGGAACCTCGGCCTGATCGAAGAATGCGCGCGCAGCGCAGCTGCCGAGGCCGCCGCTGATGGCTTGCACTGGGTGTTTTCCCCGATGCTTGATATTTCGCTAGACCCGCGCTGGGGCCGAGTGGCGGAGGGCTCTGGCGAAGATCCATGGCTGGGGTCCAAAATCGCCGCCGCCATGGTCCGCGGCTATCAGGGAGACGATCTATCCGCAGCAGACGCCGTGGTTTCCTGCGTCAAGCACTTCGCCCTCTACGGCGCGGTCACCGCCGGGCGCGACTACCACATGGTGGACATGAGCCGGCGGATGATGGAGGAAACTTACCTCCCGCCGTATCGCGCCGCGATCGCCGCCGGGGCTCGCACCGTGATGGTTGCCTTCAATGAAATCAATGGCGTCCCCGCCACCGCCAACCGCTGGCTGCTCACCGACCTGCTGCGGGGCGAGTGGGGTTTCGACGGTTGGGTCGTCACCGACTACACCGGAATTTCCGAGTTGATCCCGCATGGCATTGCAGCGGATCCCGCCTCCGCCGCCGCCCAAGCGCTCAGCGCCGGGGTGGACATGGACATGGTTTCAGAAGCCTACATCGCGGAAATTCCCGCGCTCGTCGCATCCGGCCGCATCGCCGAGGCCACCATCGACGCCGCGGTGCTGCGAGTTCTTGAGACCAAGTGGGATCTCGGCCTATTCCAAGCTCCCTTCGCCCGCTGCGACCCCGCCCGCGCGCAGGCACTGCACGGCAGCGTGGAGAACCGCCAACTTGCACGCCGCGCCGCGCGTGAGTCGGTGGTTCTGTTAAAAAACGACGGCGCGCTCTTGCCGCTCCACCCAGAGGGAAAGCTCGCCGTCATCGGACCGCTGGCAGATGGCCAACGCGACATGTTAGGCTGTTGGATTGCTGCGGGAAATCCCGACGACACGGTTTCCGCCCTGAGCGGAATCCTAGCAGCCTGCCACCCACTCGCCCAAGTGAGCCATGCCAAAGGCTGTGAAATCCAGAGTGAAGATGCCAGCTTGCTGGCCGCCGCCATCCACCTCGCGAGCCAGGCGGACGTGGTGATTCTCGTTCTCGGCGAGAGTTGGCAAATGAGTGGAGAGGCCGCGAGCCGCAGCGACATTCGGCTGCCGAAGTGCCAGCGGAAGCTCGCACGCGCCATCCGCAAAACCGGCAAGCCCTGCCTGCTCGTCACCCTCAGCGGCCGCCCGCTGGAGCTAAGTTGGGAGGCCCGCAAGTTCCCAGCCATCCTCCACGCTTGGGCTCTCGGGTCCGAGGGCGGAAATGCCTTGGCCGACGTCATTTTCGGCAAGTTTCCCCCGGTCGGGAAATTGACCATGAGCTTCCCGCGCGCGCTGGGCCAAGTCCCGCTGACCTATCGGGAAAAGCCAAGCGGCAGGCCATTTGCAGAGGCCACGCAATACTCAAGCAAGTATCTCGACGTGCCTAACACGCCGCTCTTCCCGTTCGGGCACGGCCTAACTTATGGCGCGTGCCAGTGCGGTCCGGTGAGCGTGGACCCGCCAGTTCTCCAGCCCGGCGGATGCGTGACTGTCAGCGCGGAAATTTCCAACCCATGCCAGCACCCCGTCACCGAAACCCTCCAACTCTATCTGCGCGACCCGCTGGCATCGGTCACGCGGCCGCTCAAGGAACTCCGCGCCTACCAGCGGATCACCCTCGCCGCCGGGGAATCCCGCGTGGTGGATTTCCAACTAACGGATGCCGACCTCACCCTGCTGGATGCCGAGCTCAAGCCGCGGGTCGAGCCCGGCGAATTCATCGTTATGTTAGGCACGAGTTCCGCCGAGCACCAAGCCGCCAGCTTCACTCGCGTGGATGGAGTTTAAAGACGTCACGGGCCATCACTTGCGCGCACGAGGCATCACGCAGCGGAAGCCGGTGTGGTTCGTCGAAGTTCGGACATCGCCCTTGCCGCGCGTCCCCAGCACGTAGCGCGTGCAATACTGGTCCGTGCAGAGAAATGAGCCACCGCGTTGGGAGCGCTTGACCATCCCCGGCTCGGCAGGATCGTGCGAGGACGCT
>JBILPN010000340.1:0-4568 GCA_044373865.1 Luteolibacter sp.
TAAATCGATAAAGCCTATTAAACCGCACATGCTCCGACAGCGCTGGGTGCAAGCAGCGTCAACTTTCGGGCAATGGTAAATGGTGCGGTCATAAGCTCCTCCTTGGTAGGTGCGGGACGAGTATGACTCAATCACCATATACTACAATCTTTTTTTTCCAATCCTCGCCCGTCAATCTCGCTATCGCGTGTCTATGATTCAGACCATCACTGAAACTCATTCAGAAATCTCCAACTCGACTCACTCGCAGCCGCAAAAAACGGCGTGAAGGTGCTGGCCCCGAAATCCCAACACGAACATTCACGAGCCCTCCTGCATGCCCCAACCCAACGCTCGTCCAAATCGTTTCCCACAAGGTCGAATCACCTGATAGCGTGGAAGCTGCTTGAACCTCGTAAACAAGTGCAGGATCGGCAATTCGTGAAAACTGAAGCGTTAACATCCCATCCTCCACCCAGCTTACAGACCGTATTGTGGAGTCGAAGCGCAGAGGATCGCCACCAAGAGCATACTCCATCAGATTCACCAAACCGTCAGAATCCGGATCCTCATTAGCCGAGGAATCACGCTCGGACCACGCGATCCCTGATGCCCAAACTCGATAGGCATCCGGCTCAGACACCTTCAAACTAAGGCTATGGTCGAGCGAAACACCACGTGCATCGACGACTCGCAGCGGAATCTGAAATTCACCCACCACGCTGACTGAACCGACTAACAGACCGGACTCCTCAAGCCGAATCCCTGACGGTTGGCTGACGAATGGAACCAACTCCCAGCGGTATGGCCCGATTCCTCCGAAAACTTGTAGGAATTTGGAGAAGCCCTCGCCTGTGGCAACTTCAATGCCCTCCGAACTTGCAATCGTCAGCGGAAAAACACCGGTGGCGGAAACAATGCGAAGAACTAAGTTCGTCGGAATTCCCGATGACTGATTGAGACTTGCCTGAAAACCAAGATTTTCAAAAATTGCGCCAGGTCCAACAACCGACTGCCACGCCAGTGGTTTAAAGGTATAACGACTGCCGCTCGACGAGAGGGCTCCATTGAAAAAGCTGATCGAATCTCCCCCAAAATCAAAATCAAGTTCCCAAGCTGTGATGGTAGCAACAGTCAGATTGCTGAGACGAAACGTCCCTTGGTAGGCACCACTCCAAGAGTTCCCCTGAACAAACTCGATGTTAACTGAACCGGCCGGAGGTGGAGGTGGGGCCGCTAACCCGCGGATCGTTCCAAGAGCGAATCTCTTATCAATCAAGCATCCTGATTCAGCTTCCAAGATCAATTTGAAATTCAACTCGGCCCCCAGTTCCAAGCTCCCGGCAGGAATCAACACTTCAACCTGCGACTCCGTCTGTCCAGGAAGGAAATCTAGGGTGCCGGAAACAGCCATAAAATGATCTCCTGCTAGGGCACTGCCGGATTCTGTTCGGTAGGCAACACGCACCAACTCTTCCGACGGACGGCTCAAAGTGAAAGGAAAGGTCATTGTTGCATTTCCCACGTTCGGCTGATCCACATTCATATCCCGGACAAGCAGCGATGGGGCCACCGTCGCTGGCGATGCCTCACGAAACGCAAGACGATAGTCCAACCTGCCATTTCCAAACAAACGGACCGGCCTGCGTAGAATCCCATCGGTAAATCCGGACGAGGCCCCCACAGAGATCGACGCTCCCGGACTGGTGACCTCCAAAAGAAGTGACGACCCATTCGCACGCTGAATCAATAACTGATTCGCCGGACCTATCGAATGCACTGCATCACTCGCATAGGCAAGTGGCAACAACTCGGAGAAATCGCCATGGTGAACGATCGAGACCTGAACATCATCCGGCCCAAACGTCATGGTTTTTGATCCGTAGTTGGTGCCAGCGCTTGCAAGCGCGTAACTGCAAACCAGTTCACCTTTTGGCAGACTCCGCGCACCGCTGCTGGTGCTAATTGCAGCAGCAGCCACCGCGAATGATGCTGGGAGGTGCGCCGTCTCATAGGTCGAAAGCATTCCCTCACGCTTCGTGCCATACACCCATTGATTTCCAGAAAGCGTGGCGGCCTGCGATTGAAGACCAATTCCGAATACCGGATTCCATAACAAACCCAGTCCATAAACTTGACGAGAAATCCGAATCGTCCCGGTGCTCAGCGCTGCATAATAACTCGAACGCTTCACCATGGTGTAAGTCGTGGGACGCGGATCGTGAAACTGGAGGTTCAAATCCACTGGACTCAAGCACGCCAATCTCGCATCAGCCGCATCACGCTGCTCAACTGTCGGGTGCCATGAATCAAGCGGGCCCCGCGCATCATGGACAAATGCAGGAATGTAGGAGTAACCACTCGGCACCGCAAGACCTCCCCAATTTCCAAATTGCGAAGCGAGCTGTGCACGCCGCGCTGCAAGCCCCAAATCAAACTCCTCTCGACTTAATGCAAAAATCCGCGATCCCTCGACAAACTCAGACCATGGACGGGAGCGCGGCGTCTGCAACGCATGACTGGTGCGAGTGTTAATGCCTGCATTTGCCAGAAACGTGCGACTCGCAAGCCCAGACTGCGGCACATAATTCGCCGCCAACCATCCGTTCCACTCCACATCATCTTCGACAATCAAGGGCATCAAATCCGCACGCATGCGAAATCTAGGCAAACTCATACGCATCGTGGTTTCATGCACTGAGCTGTAACCAAAGTCGGGACCGCCCTGTTCATACCAAAAACCAGCCGGACTCTGATCTTGGGCGCCAGAATCTCTTATCGCCGTAACAAATGCCGATTCCAAGGCGCTGTCCGGCCAATTTTCCAAATAGATAAGAGCAGCCTGATAAACTCCGCTGAACTGGTTGCTGTATTCTCGCGCCGCCTTGCGCATATCACTGCGCGTCAATACCGCCATCAACACACGACGCAGAGACAAGCGAGCATTCTCAAAAATTTGGGTATCAAATGCCAAGCCTGAATCAACAATCAAATCCAAAGTCTCCGCAGCAGCGCGCGCACCGAAACTGCTGGGTGCAAGACTCCAATTCGTCGCACTGTATTCCGCAAACAGTCCGTCATAGGCATGCCCCTGAGGTGCCTGAATCCCGACCCAACGCGCAAGCATCGCCTCCAACCGAACGCGCACAGCGACACTTCCTCGATAGGGGTTCCATGGGCGATCCGAAGCATAGAAATAGGCAAGCGCCATCTGCATTTCCATGATCCGCGCATTGTAAGGTTGGTTGTCAACTGGCTCACGATTCACCTTCAGGTCGAGGAATCCTCGATGTTCACCCGTTTCCACCACGGAATTTGCAACTTGGGCAAAATGGCGCAGAAAATACGGTACCTCAATCTCGTGATCTGCAAACTGGGAAAACTGAATCCGCGAGAAGTCAGCCGCAGGAACAGGCGACCACTGAGCAGCAAGACCCGTCAATCCAAGACAGAAAAAAATGAAAATGCGCAAAATCATGATAGGTGCAACTGAGCTCACGCCTGCCAAGTTGACTTCATGCGGCGGCCGCTCAGCAGACTTCCCCAAACGAAAATCAAAACAAGTTCGAGGACGGGCAACATATTTCGAATTCCGGACAAGGAACCTGAATCTTTCTTAGCAGGGTGTGCCAGCCTCCAATTTCGTCACCGCACACACAATCGGAAAAATCGACGTGGGCGCAGCAAACCATCGATCGGCGCAAGATCACGAACTTCTACAAGCCGCGTCACCCCAGAGCCACTTTCTGCCACGAAAACTCCATCGATAAGCGCCTCACACTCAGCCCCACTGACACTTGCAGCAAGGTCCACCCATGGCCCCACCGGCGAATCCGCAGCTTGCACAACGATCGACCGATCAGTCGAGTTTGAATTTCTCATGAACGAGATTCCTAAGCTTCCGTCCACGACCTCAGCACGAACATCCGGACGTGAACCGCCTGACACAGGATCACTTCCAAGGGCATACTCCAGCAGATTCACAAAACCATCTTGATCGGCATCTGCGTTTGGGCTTGAGTCTCCATTCAACCAAGAATAACCCGCAACCCACGCCATATAAGGCGTCGGAGTGTAGAGAATTGACAGCGTATTCCCAGCAGTCACCACACTCCACGTTCCTGTCCCCGGGAAGCCACTTTGGGAAAATTCAATATCCCTCGGCTCAACACTCAAAGCCACCGCCGTTGTGCTAACGACAGGAATGATCCTAGGAGCCTCCGAGAAATTTGTGATTTCGCTAGCTTCAAGATGAATCCGCCACTTTGCTCCTGCAGGTCGGATCAATTGCGCAAGCTCCAAGTGATCAGCCAGCGCATTCCAATCCACCACTCGCCGGATCAAGCGGCCCCCATCATGAATCGTAAGACTGCTGGAACACGAACCACTGCCAGAGATTGCGCCACCCTTTTGAACGATTATCGGCGACAGCATGGAGGTATCAACTCGCAGAATACCGCCCTGCACCACCGTCGATCCAGTATAAGATTTTGCGACACCAGCCAATGCCCACTCGCCCGATATCACATTCAGGCTGAGGCGGGAATTCCCGGAACTGCTATCGGTCAATGCGCCCGTGAAAGTGCCAT
>JBILPN010000341.1:0-4563 GCA_044373865.1 Luteolibacter sp.
GGTGATCCCGGGTGGCTCGTCTTCTAAGATCTTGAAATGCAACGAGGTGTTTCAGTTGAAAAATCCGGATGGCACCAGCCGGGAACTCAATTTCTGGGATATTCAAATGGACTTCGACACCCTCGCCGCCTGCGGTTCCATGGCCGGTTCCGGCGGTGTGATCGTGCTGGATGACACGCGGAAGATGTCTTGGGTTCTCAACAACCTCAACGCGTTTTATGCCCACGAGTCCTGCGGCCAATGCACGCCGTGCCGTGAGGGATCGACATGGATGAAGAAAATTTCCGACCGACTGGTGGATGGAACTGCCAGTCCATCAGACATTGAAACGCTCGAAAGTGTTGCCTACCAGATTGATGGGCGGACGATTTGCGCGTTTGGCGAGGCATCGTCATGGCCGGTCGAGGCGATTGTCGGGAAGTTCCGTGATGAGCTCCTCGCGGATACGAAAGTTTCGAACGAAGCCTTGCCACACAACCCGGAGGCGGCGGCGCAGCGGAGGTTCTTGCAGACCCATTGATTTTTATGAAACTGAGCTCAAAATCCGAGGTCGCGGCGCTCACGGCGCGGGTTTTGCTTGGCTCTTGGTTTCTCTACAGCGGCGGCCTCAAAATTTTTGTCAGCGGCTTGGATCGGTTCACTCGGGATATTGCGAACTACCAACTCGTTTCCGCACCCTTGGATGCCGTCGCGGCCTACACCGTGCCGTGGGTGGAAGTGGTTGCGGGGCTGTGTTTGATGCTTGGTTTTTTGCGTCGCGGGGCGATTCTGGGGATTGCCGGGTTGGTGGTGGTTTTCTCGGTTTCCGTTGGTTGGGCATGGTCGCAGGGACTCGATATCTCTTGCGGTTGCCATGGCGGCGACGCACCAATCCGTTACTGGAACAAAGTTGCCGAGTTCATTGGCTACTTCGCTGTGCTCGGCGGGCTTTGGTGGGTGGAGCTGCGCCGTGCGCGGCCGCAGAGTGCGGCCGCCCTTGCCGCAGTTGATCCGCAGCCGACTTCTTAAGCTGGCAGCGGATCAGAAGCGTTCGTGCAGAGCCAACTGGCTTACAAGGCCTTGTCTTTCAGCTCGCGGACCCAGACATTGCGGAACCTTACGGGGTTGCCATGATCTTGGAGGGAGATTGGCAGTTTGTCAGGGTGCGCCTTGTAATCGGATGCGGCGTGTGGGCCCATCCAACCCGTTCCACCACTTAAAATCACGTGGTCCTGAATCAATACACCGTTGTGAAAAACTGTAAAACTTGCACGGCGGATGAGCTTGCCTTTGTCATCGAACATTGGGCGATGAAAAATGATGTCGTAGCTCTGCCATTCGCCCGGCTTGCGGCAAACGTTCACCAGTGGCTTGCTGCGCCCATAGAGCGCGCCGGCTTGACCGTCCGCGTAGGTTTGATTTTCAAAACTGTCGAGCACTTGGACCTCGTAGGTGCCCATCAGGAAAACCCCGCTGTTGCCGCGGCCCTGGCCATTGCCCGCAACATTGGCAGGAGCTGCCCACTCGATGTGGAGTTGGCAGGATCCGTATTTTTCACGGGTTTGAATATACCCGGCTTTGTTCACGGATTCCAAGGCTCCATCGACAATTTTCCACTGGCTGGGATTTCCCGCAGTGTCAGTCCAGTTCGCCTTCAGTGAATCCTCGGTGCCATCAAACAACACAAGCGCATCCGAGGGTGGGGTGGTGAAACCGAGACTTGCACCGGGAGTGACGACTGGGGGCAGGGCTTGTTTGCTGACATCCTCTTCGTGAACTTTCACGCCGTCGATGAACATATAAAGCACGTCCTTCCCGTCATTGCCCTTGCGGGTCTCCGTGGTGATGACAGGCTTGCTCATGTCTTCCCCGGCGAGGCCCGCAGGAGAAACGGCAAGCAGAGTGGAAAGCGCCAAGAAGGCGGTGGGCAGGCAATTTGCTCGGAATTTATTCATGGTGTCAGGTGCTTTTACGCAAGAAAGGTGGGCTTTCTTGCATGGTCCGAGTGATCCCTGCGAGCATAATTTTGCGCGACTGACCGGAGGCTGCTGGTGCGCCGATGCTTCGGCTGTGAGGGAATTCTGAGAGAAATTGCCGGCGTCTGCCGAATCGTTTAGGGGAAGAAACAAGATTCAACAGACGCCGGTGGTGCCATGAGATGGGGGGAGATGCTTTAGCTCAGTTTCCTGAGTGAGAGTAAGTTCGAAGATACAATTGGATGTCTTTCACGCTCGCCGCAAAGCGATTGAGGCCGTCCTGCGCATCGAGTTGCAGTGTGTAGCCCGGAATCACGATTTTCCAGCGGTTGTTCCAGACACTTCTTCCGACCAAGCGCCGATTGGTGAATTCCTCCGGAATTCTACTATAGAAGTAGGAGGCATCGGAAACCGCACGGAATGCCTGGTGCTTGCGAATGATCCACGGCGTTTCACTCAAGGTCCCGTTTGCACTGAAAAACTGGGAACTATTGAAATCATTCGCACCCAGATTGTAGGGCAGCGGTAGAGCTTGGTCCTGCACTGTCCATGCCCGTAGGAGATCGGTATCGCCCAGCGGGGGCGCACGCATGATGTCCGAACCGCACGGGATTAGATAGACATATGGGGTCGCGCTCAAAGAGTTTGCCGACCCGCTACCCGGAGTCGCTGTGAACGATCCTCCTCCGTCAGCATAGATATCCATTCCCACGTAACCTGGAAACGCGATGCCCACGCTGTAAATCTTGGTGGCGAAATTGCTGGGAGTGTAGAAGTGATCTCCTGCGGCGAGTGGCAGGCCAAAGAAATTCCGGTCCACGGAAATGGAGGTGCTGAAGGGAATGATCAAGCCCGGCACTGCCGCCCCGTCCGGCCGACTGATATTCCGGCACTGGCGGGAAACATCGTCATCAGCCAAGACATCGGAGACGATGTGCTGCTCTAGGGTTTGCTGCCAAGCATCATCATCACTGGTGATAGCAGGATCATTGAGCAGCCTGAACAACTCGCCGCGCAGTGAGAACACCGTGCCGTTTTGATCCGGATTGTTAATTCCCAAGCGACCTTTGGCCACTGAAAAATCAGCATTGAGCTGGGCCATACTGCCCGCTAGACCTGCGTCACCGAGGGTGCTCGTGGTGGACTGTGGAACCCCGCCTGCCAAATCTCCAAGCGAGCGTGAGGCCACGATCTTGTCGAACACCTGCGTGCCGGCGCTCGTGCCTAGCAGTCCAGTCTCGTAGTCATAGCTCTTGGCGGCCAGGTAGGTATAGCGGCTCGCAAGGTCGAAGAGGCTCCGGTATTGCTCGAGCGCTTCGTTGCGGAAAACCCTGAAGGTCAGATCCTTCGTCCGGTATCCCTGCACGATCGCGGCGGCCCGCTGACGGAATACCTCGCGCTGCGCAAGGATGGACTCTCCTTTCGCCAACACATTGCTCACGCGCTGCAGCTTCCGCTGATGATTGAGCACGAGTTGGGCAAGATCGTTTGCATGGGCGGTAGTATCCCGCCACTCGTTCACATATTCGCGGGCGAATTGTATTTCCTCCAGACTGAAGTCCAGGTTCATCATTTGCCGCTCCAAAGATTGTTCGTTGCGGAGAATCGAAAGCTCCGCACCGCCGGCTGCCGCGCGGCTGGCCATCGCGCCGAGATCCGCCACCAGTTTCAAGGTGATCCCGCCCAGTTTGAGAATACCGCGGCCAGGCGCGGTGGCATCCGTCGACCAACCCATCACCTTCGGCAAGAATTCCGCTGATGCATCACCCGCACCCGCCGCGAAATCCCCCAAAGCTTGGAAAGAATCGGCCGTCGCGTTGAGCGCATGAACCACCCCTTGCAGCGCCAGGACTTCATTCTGGCTCGAATTCAATCTGGAACTCCGCCTCAGATGATTTGCAACCATCGCGTCAAACACGCGGCCGGTCTGATTCATTTTCGCAAGTGCAACCTGATAGTCCCCATTGGCACCATCCAATTTCAGCCAACTTTCTTGAGTGTCTTGTAAAGCACTTTGAAGCTCTCCGGATTGCGGTCTGGAGCCCAGTCCACCATCTAACCAAACGTCATTGTATTGCACGAACTGCGAGGGCTGCACAGTGACCCCATATTGCGTGACCACGTCGGGATCGCCTTTGGAATAGGCGTCCTGGAAGTCCGAGATCATGGACAAGCCACCATCTGGGCCCGCATAGAGATAATCGTTACTCTCCTTGATATTCACCGTGAACGTGTTTCCAGTGCTCCCCAGAACGCTCGACGAACGATCCACGATGAACCAGTGCATCAGGTCCGGGCCGGTGTATCCTTGAGAGTAGAGTTTTCCGGGTCCCACGTCTCCGGAATAGGGACGACCATAAATATCGATCAACTGGTCCAAGTAAGCGGCCTCTTGCTGAACAATCGTCGCATTGTAGTCATCGATTGAATTCTGCTGGGTCCGCAAGGATCGGGACATTACGGCCGCTTGGTTGAATGCCCCCGCGGCATTGAGCGTCGCTTGGAGGGCACGACCATAGATCTGCTCGAAATGGGACCTGCCCGCTTTCAGTTCGTCAGGAGAAATATCAAAAGCCACCGCACCCGGACTCAAGCCGAGCGGATTGAG
>JBILPN010000342.1:0-4555 GCA_044373865.1 Luteolibacter sp.
GAGGGGCTTCCACGGCACCGGATGATCGAGGAGTTTCGGAAAGACATTCATAGTGTCCTTTTCGGCACCGAGAGTTTCTGGACGGGCGTGGATGTTCCCGGGGAGACGCTTTCAAACGTGGTGGTGACGCGCCTGCCATTTGCGGTTCCAGATCACCCTCTCGTGGCCTCGCGCTTGGAAGCGATTGAGGCGGCGGGTGGAAATCCGTTCATGGATTATTCAGTGCCGGAAGCGATTCTCAAGCTGCGTCAAGGCGTCGGGCGACTGATTCGGACGGAGCGTGACAAGGGCTTGGTCTGCATTCTGGATAATCGGATTCTGACCAAACGCTATGGCAAGTCTTTCCTCAATGCGCTGCCAGACGCGCCGGTTGAGGTGGTGGGTTGAGCAAAATTTGCGGGGATTTCAAGGTCGGATTGAGATCAGTCTGCCGATGGCAAGCTTGAGCAGGTGGCTGTCCCATTGGCCAGGTGCGGTTGGAGACTGGCCTAGGTAGCCATAATTGAGGCGACTGCCGCACTGGGCGCAAAGCAGGCGGGAAACGGGGGCGAGCGCGCCCATGCCCATCGTGGCAAGCGGGATGCCTTGATCAGAAAGTTGAAACTCTGCGAGGCGAGCGAGGTCGGCGGAGCTATTAAGTTTCGCTGCGACCTTAAAGATGCTGGCGCCTGCCGCGCAGGCCGCCGCGGCCGCCTGTTCGAGCACTGCGGTCTCTGGCAGCCCATCAAAATCGTGAAATGAGGCAAGCCACGGGATGTCGCGGGAGCTGATTTCGTCAAGAATTGGCTGCATTTCAGGGATGCTTGCCACCTCGATGTCCACCCAAGCTGCATCGTCAAGCACTTGCCTCAGCATTTCCATGCGGCACCTTGCATCGAGGGGGAGTCCGCCTCCCTCCTCGATCCGCCGGGCGGTGAATAGCAAGGGGAGCTTTGACACATGTTCCCACGCTGAGCGGTCCGCGGCGTGATCTCCAAGGAGGTCCAAGCGGATTTCAACCATGTCGCAGGCCTCGTTCAAGGCCGTTGCTGGAAAATTTTTGAGATCTCCGAAGCTGCCAAAGCTTCCGACGACCCAAGTTTGGCGTGCATTTGGTGAAATTCTGTCTGGTTGCATGGCCGGTAGTTGTGCTTCAAATAACGCCACGTCAATTGCATCTGGCAATTGCGAAAACTCAACGTATTTACAACGCATGAAAATTTACCCCGAAATCGAGATTTTCTCTGGTCAACCCGAAACCGGATTCCCTAGTTTCTTTTCAAACCCACACCGCATGAACGTTCTTCTTCGCAAATCTCTTTCATTTACGGCCACTGCTTTGATCGCCGCCCTCACCGTGGGAAGTGCACTCGGCCAGCAAGCCAAAGTCATCGGTGAAAAACCACAATTTGATGATCTTCCATCCCCCGAGTTCTCGGGCGGGAAAAACAAGACCTTCAAGCCGAAAGACTGGCTTGAGATTGAAGCGAGTCTTCAAATCAGTCTGAGCCCATCTCCTCCATCAAAGACGCTTGAGAGATTGACGGTAAAGTGGTTCATCGCAGTGAAAAATCCTGAGCGCCCAGGAACGATGCTGCTCCTAACTAAGGATGTGCAGCACGTGAATGTGCCATTGGATGAGGCCATCTTCAGTTCGGTTTATCTCTCACCTGCTTCGATCAAGCGTATCACGGGATCCGACCGCGGCGGCAAGGGTGCAGTGGAGTATGTGGGCTACGAGGTGCTTGTGAATGGTGAAAAAGTTGCCCAAGAAACTAGCAAAGGCAAAGCGGGTTGGTGGAACACAGCTTCCGACAAGATTTCCCGCAGCGAGACGGTGCCTCTTCTAGACAAGTCTGAAACACCCTTCAGCAACATGTGGTGGGATCGCTATGCGGAGGTGAGCTCCGAGCGCCGCTAAATCACGGGTTTCTCCACTTTTCCCTCTCAAACGTCTTTTCCCTCATCTCAATCGCAATCATGGCTGACAATCAGACCACCGTCGCAATCAACATCGGCTCCCAACGCATCGGGATGGCTGTCTTCGAAGTCTCGAAAAACGGCAGCTTACTTCTGAAAGCTTACGATTCGGAGTCCATCATCGCAGATCCTGCGATGGATGCCTCCAAAGTTTCTCAGACTCGAATCGCTCTGGCTGACCTCAGCCAGCGCCTGAAGCTTGGTAAGACCAAGGCGCGCTATGCGATCTCAGGTCAGTCGGTCTTCACTCGCTTCGTCAAACTGCCGCCTCTTCAGGACGACAATATCGAGCAATTGGTGACTTTCGAGGCGCAGCAGCACGTTCCATTTCCCCTCCAAGAGGTGGTTTGGGACTACGAACTCATCGAGGGTGCGACGGAAAAGGAAGTCGTCATCGTCGCAATCAAGGCGGATGCACTGGATGAAATCAATTCCGCAGTCAATGACAGCGGTTTGGGGACTTCCGAGGTGGATGTCGCACCGATGGCCATCTACAACGCGTTTCGTGCAAGCTACGGAAATCCTGAGGAGCCCATTCTGCTGATCGACATCGGCGCAAAGACCAGCAACCTTCTTTACATTGAGGGACGGCGTTTCTTCACCCGCAGCATTGCGATTGGGGGAGCTGGGATCACGGCGGCGATTGCCAAAGAATACGGGATTTCGTTCGTGGATGCTGAGCATCAGAAAGTCACCAACGGGCTTGTTGCCTTGGGTGGCGGACACACGGAACAAATGGATGAGTCGATCGCGGCACTGGCGATGGTCATTCGGAACGCCTTGACTCGCCTTCCGGCCGAAATTTCGCGGACGACCAATTACTACCGGAGCCAACATGGAGGCAGCGCGCCACGCAGAGTTCTTCTGGCGGGCGGCGGTGCAAACCTGCCTTACACCCTCGAATTTTTCCAAGAGAAGCTCAATCTTCCCGTCGAGTATTTCAATCCAGTTCGCAATATCGCCCTTGGTAAAGGGGTTGATCCAGAGTTGGTGCAGCGGGAAGGCCACTTGATGGGTGAACTCGTTGGACTTGGCCTCCGTGGAATTGGCAAGTCTGCGATCAACATTGATCTGGTGCCAATGGTCGTCGAGCAAGCGCGTGCCGCCGACCGTCGCAAGCCGTTTTTCATCGCCGCAGCCGCTGTGGTGCTTGGTGGCGTCGCCGCGTGGGCCGCTTTCCAAAACGTCGCAGCTTCCAGCGCAATGGAAGAAGCTCGGACAATGGAGGACCAGCGTGAAACGCTCGCGCCTCTGAAGGCAGAAATTGATCAGCTTTTGAAGCGGGAAGAAAGTCTCCGCCAGATTGCCAAGGCCTATACAGATGCTGAGCTTGCTCATGCTTTTTGGATGGATGCGTTGGCGGAAGTTCGGGGAGCCTTCGCCAGCGATGCGGTTTGGCTGACGGATTTTGAGCCCTTGCACGGCTACGACCCAATGGTGGGTGGATCAAAGGCCCCCGGCGGCAAGCCCGGTGCGAAGGCGGAAAGCGGCAGCACGATCGTGAAGCCTGAATTCGCCACGGCGGCTTACGGCACTTCATCGTTGAACGACATCAAGGTGAATGTCCCGCAACCGCAGGGACGTCAAGCGGCTCAAGCGGCTCCAGCTCCTCAGGCCACTGCAAATGCTCTCAGAATCCGCGGCTTCTGGCGTGAAAATCCCAAAGGCCAAGATGCTGTTTCAGAGTTGCTGAAGAGCCTTCGTGAGAAGTCTTCCAGCTTTCGTTTCTCAACCAAAGATGCAAAGTCCGCTGAAATTCCACTCACGGACGAGCGCTTGCTCGATATCACCGTGGCAGGGAAGCCGGGTGAGCTTGGTTTGCCCTTTGTCATCACGCTTCCATTGGCCCGTGAGGTCGTCATCAAGTGAACCTTTTACTGAATTTTTTCGCCATCTGAATTATGAGTTGGATCAAGGACAATAAATTTATCGTCGCGCTGGGTGGTGGAACTCTCGTGGGCACGGTCGTGCTTTACGTGATTGGCTCCCAAGGCGCGACGCGTTACGATGACGCCAAGGAGCGTTTCGATGCTGCCGCTTCGGAGGCTTCGGGTTTTGAGCGACTCGCTCTTTATCCACGCCCTGAAAATCGCGATGGAAAGCGCAAGGCGCTCGACGAGTATCGCCAAGCGACTGAAGCGCTCCAAGCGGAGTTCCAGGCATTCAGACCAAAGGAGATCAAGAACATCAGCCCGCAGGAGTTCACCACGCGCCTCCTCGCGGCCAATGCTGAGGTGCGCAAGGCTTTCGAGGGGGCTGGAACCACCTTGCCTGAAGCTTTTTTCTTGGGGTTTGAGGGCTATAAAACGTCCTTGGCATCCACCAATAATACGGGTGTTCTCGACTACCAATTGAACGCGATCAAACGCCTGATGCTGTCGCTGGCGAAAGCCAAGCCATCGGAGTTGAAGAATCTTCACCGTCCTCAAATTTTGGAGGAATTGGGCCAGGCCTACAAGCCGGGCCCAACGGATGTGGCGAGATCTTTCCCTTTGGAAATCACATTCAAGGGGCCAGAGCGCAGTGCGCGTGATTTCATTTCTGAGGTCAGCAAGTTGGGTTCTCAGTATGTTGTGGTTCGCACACCCAGAATTTC
>JBILPN010000343.1:0-4552 GCA_044373865.1 Luteolibacter sp.
AATCCTTCGTTTCTTCTAGGTTTCGACGGGTCGAACAACGAATCATCGGGACGTGTCCTCTCCGGGACACTGGCTTGGTCTGGCAGCTTTCAGTTCGCGTTCGACCACACCGGGACCACCCTGCGGGCTCTCTGCGGGGTCAATCCGTTCGCCTCCGCCTATCACTTGAAGCCTGACAAGAGCTTTGTCACCCCGTCGATGATCTGGACTTGGAGTGACAACGGACTCGGTGACATGAGTCGTAAGCTCCATGCGTGGGCGCGTGATTTTGGTGTTAGAGATGGACACGGAAACCGGCGCATCGTGCTGAACAACTGGGAGGCGACGGGATTTGATTTCGACTTTGACCGCATCGTCGGGCTGTATGATCCGGGCGTGGAAATCGGAGCTGAAATATTTTTGTTAGACGATGGCTGGTTCGGAAACAAACATCCACGGATCAATGACCGGGCAGGCCTCGGCGATTGGGAGCCGAACCGGAAACGGTTGCCAGACGGACTTGCTCCCCTTGCCAAAGAAGCCACCCGTCGTGGGATTGACTTCGGCATCTGGATCGAACCGGAGATGGTCAACCCGAAGAGCGAGTTGTTTGAAAACCATCCAGAGTGGATTATCTCTCAGCAAGGGCGCGAGTTGGAACTGCAGCGGAGTCAACTCGTTCTCGATATCACCCGCCCGGAGGTGTGGGACTTCCAGTGGAAGGTGGTCGACGACGCACTCAGCGTGCCGGGCGTCACGTTCTGCAAATGGGATTGTAACCGATACCTCACCCAGGCTGGCTCATCGTGGTTGGCTGCGGACCGCCAGTCGCATCTCTGGATCGACTACAACCACGAACTTTATCGGCTCATGGAAAAGACCGCGGCGAAGTTTCCGGATATCGCCCTCATGCTCTGCTCGGGTGGCGGAGGGCGTGTGGATTACGGAGCGCTGAAATACTTCCACGAATTCTGGCCGAGCGACAATACCGATGCCGTCGCACGGGTGCCGATGCAATGGAACTACTCTTATTTCTTCCCGGCGATCGCGATGGCAAGCCACGTCACTCACATGGGAAACCGGCCGATGCATTTTTCCTGCGGAGTTGCCATGAGCGGGCGCTTCGGCATGGATCTCGATGTGGCGAATTTATCGGAGGAAGAGCGGAACATTTGCAAGGGAGCCATCGAAGCCTACAAGCTGATTCGTGATGTGGTTCTCCATGGAGAATTGCATCGCTTGGAAAACCCGCATGACGCCTACCGCGGGGCACTCAACTACGTGACTCCCGATCAGAATCGGGCGGCGCTTTTTGTCTATCAGCTAAAGGAGGGGCCACCTTCACCGGTCAAGCCGCAAGGACTGAACCCAGACCTTACATATAATGTTAGAGAAGTCAATCCAGCGCCGGGACGCGCGTCAATGCCCATGGAAGGGAAAACGATGAGCGGTGCGGAACTGATGGGTTCTGGGATCGTTCCGTCCTGCTCGAATGCGATCGAAGCTTCTGTTATTTTCATCTCTGCTGAAAGCAAACGCCCGTGAGTTTTTCATGCACAGGATTCCTTTGGCTCACACTCTTGGCGGTTCCAGTCTTGGGAGCCGGTCAGTTTTCTTTGGCCTCGCCGGACAGGACGCGTGAGATTATTCTCCGGCTGGATGAAGCTGGTCGCTTGACCTATCAGGTGCATTTCGCGGGAAAAATCCTCTTGAGGGACTCGCCGCTGGGCGTCGTGGTCGGGCAAAATTCGTTCGATAGTGGCCTCAAGGTCATGAAGGCCGGCGACCCGGTGAGCCGCCGCGAACGCTATGAGCTTTTCTCGGGAATCAGCCCAACGGTGGACCGTGTCTTGAATCACCGCAGCGTGGTATTTCAGAATCGCAGCGGTGCCTCAATTTCTGTGGATCTGGCTGCCAGTGACGAGGGTGTTGCCTTTCGATATCGTTTCGATTCGCCTACGCAGGATTCTGCCGCAGTGTGCGAGGAACACAGCGGTTTTCAACTGCCTGCCGATGTGCGCGCCTGGCTGCAGCCCTATCATGCAGCCGGCAAATACACGCCAGCGTATGAGGACTTCTACTTCCACGTATCGCCGGGCGACGCTCCACCTCACTCTCGTGAAAAACCGTTAGGCTGGGGTTTCCCAGCCTTGTTTGAAGTGCCGTCTGCCGGAAGCTGGCTCCTGATCACTGAGGTGACCGGAGAAGATCCCTATCCTGCCTGTCATCTCGCTCCGGAGTCGTCGGATGGTCTCTACCGAATTACTTTTCCTCGCGAGAATGAACAGGAGATCGAAACGGCTGCGAATGGTCCCGCCAAGCCACACCACAAACTCCCGTGGACCCTGCCGTGGCGCACTATCCTCATCGGCGCGGATGCTGCGGAGATTGCCACCGCCACGCTGGTGACCGATCTCGCTCCGCCATCGCGAATTGCTGACGTTTCGTGGATCAAACCGGGCCGTGCTTCATGGGCATGGTGGTCTCATCCCGAAGGACCTTTCACAGCCGAAGCTTTCAATCAATTCACGGATTTCTCCGCGGAAATGGGCTGGGAATACACACTGTTCGATGCGAATTGGTGGGATCCCGGCATCAAGAAGCTGGTCCAGCATGCGACGAAACGGAACGTACGCGCCTTGATGTGGACCCATGCCCGTGATTATGAGACGCCTGCCAAGCGAAGCAGCAAACTCGATGAAGTGGTCGGCTACGGTGCCGTCGGCCTGAAGGCGGACTTCTGGTGTTCGGATCGCCAAGAAAGCATCGGGAAAATTCTCTCCTTGTTCGAATATGCGGCAGAACGAAAATTGTTAGTCAATCTGCACGGATGCACTTTACCACGTGGGTGGCATCGGACTTGGCCCAATTTCATGACCGCCGAGGCGGTGCTCGGTGCGGAGAATTATCTATACGAAAGTGACTACACGGAAAAAGCCGCCGAACTGAATACTGTGCTGCCTTTCACTCGAAATGTTGCCGGACCGATGGACTACACGCCCTTTACCCTGAGTCCGAAACGTTATGCGAGGCTTACCACTGCCGCGCATGAACTGGCCAATGCCATCATTTGCACATCGGGAATCGTCCACTATGCGGATAGCCCTGAGGTCTATCGAAAGTTGCCTGCGGAGGTGATTCAAATCCTGCGTGACGCCCCGGCCCGGTGGGATGAAACCCGCTGCTTGACGGGTGATCCGGGCCGCATTGCGGTTTTTGCGCGACGCTGTGGAAATTCCTGGTTCATCGCTGGAATCAGTGGTTCCACCAGCCCACAATCCCTGTCACTCGATCTTACGGACTTCGCAGAATACCCGCGGCGAATTCTTGTCGAGGAAGCTGGTGAACCCCGTCTCGATCTCGCTGTGAAATTGCTCAGTGCGTCCGCTCAATGGCAACACACCATCCCTCCGCGGGGTGGATTCGTTTTACGACTGGAGCGGTAAAGGCGTGCTCGGTAGCTGTCCTTCGAACGCATTTCGAAAAAATGGAAATTTTATGTCAGGAGGCGATTTCCAGAGACACTTCTTATTGTAATCCAATTCAATCATGAAACCCAAGTATCCAAGCCGTACCACAAGCGCATCCCTGCTCACCAACATCTTTTTCGGTTTAACCATTTTCAGCACATCCGCCAGGGCGGGCGATGTCTTTTGGGATGGATCTACCGACAACAACTGGAACACTGCGGACAACTGGAGCGCAGACCGCGTGCCGTCCAAGGCAATTGATTCCGACAACGCGATCATCAACACGCTGACCAATTTTCCGGTGATCAATGCGGATCTTGCTGAGATCCCAAGAGACATCAAAGTTGGCACAGCTGGCACGGGACGTGTGGATCACCGTGCAGGATCGGCATCCGCAGGATCGGAAAGCCAAGGTCGTGATTGGGTGGTGATCGGCGAAGATGCGGGAGAAGGAACCTACAATCTGGCCGATACCGGCGCTACGGGTGGAACGCTCACGGGTTTCGGGACGGGAAGCGGCAGTCTCACGACCCAGCAGCTTCGGCTCGCCCGGAAATTTTCATCCAACGTCCCCACCGGTGAAATGGCGGTGAACACAACGGGTACCGTGAAGGTCTTCAATGACATGTTGATCGGCGACGGCGGGAGTGGCACGTTGAAATGGGATGCTGGCACTCTTGACCGCAGCGGTGATTCCGGCTGGATGGTCGTCGGGCAAGGTGGAGCGTCAGGCAATGGCACTTTCAACATCAGTGGTGGCACGATCAACGCCAGCAACGATACCAACGTGGGGCTGGGTTCGGAGTCGACAGGACAGCTGAATCTATCTGGTGGTACCTATAATGCGGGCGGAATCTGGGTTGGCCGTAGCGGTGGCACTGGCACGTGGACCGTGAGTGGTGCCAACACCCAGCTAACTTCTTCAGGAGAAGTATATGTCGGTGGGGAATCCGGTAGTAATGGCACGCTTCAGGTCAGTGCTGGGACCGTGTCAATCAATAACTGGTTCAACGTGGGCCGCGATGGTGGCACGGGTGGTTTCGAAATGTCCGGTGGCACCATGACCGTACAGCGTGAATTGCGCATCGGCTTCGGAAGTGGCG
>JBILPN010000344.1:0-4550 GCA_044373865.1 Luteolibacter sp.
TGTGGTTGAAAAAGGCCAAGCGCTTCAATTGTCGGTTTTGTATTCATACGGCGCACAGCAGGGGATCGCCGTGGCACTGAGCAATGATCCAAACAGCCGGAGGATCGAGGTGGTCAGACCAGAAGCTGGGGACTCCACAGCTGGCCATTCCTTGAAGATTTTGAGAGCGAGGGCGGGTCCAGTTCCGACGGGTAAGACCGGGGTTCTGGTGGCGATTTGTCTCGCAGTTTTTATCACCTTCTTCTCGGTGGGTCCGGGAGTCTGCGTTTGGCTCGCGCTATCAGAACTGATGCCGACGCGGATTCGTTCGGTTGGGATGGGCATTGCGCTGTTAATCAACCAAGGTGTCTCCACAGGCATCGCCGCATTTTTCCTGCCGATTGTCGGGAACTACGGCTATTTTGCGATGTTTGGCTTCTGGGCCGCTTGCACGGTGATTTACTTCATCACGGCTGCGTTTTTCCTGCCAGAGACCAAGGGTCGGACACTGGAGGAAATTGAAGAATACTTTGAAGGAAAGAAAACTGCAAAAACTGCTTAATACGATGTCAGATCGAACCCAAAAGCGACTTGTTTCAGCTCCGCTTGACCCTGGTTTTTTGCCAGCTGTCATTTACAATCGCAACTATGTCGCCAGTGTGCATGCCACGGGCAAAGCTGTGCCATTGGTCTTAGGGCTTGAGCGCGAATGTGGTTTGGTGGCGCGCTTTGAAACGGTGGTGAGTGTTGCTGCGGATGATGCGAGTTTGCGCTACGTTGAGCGTCTTGTGAAATTTTTGCTTTGGTCCCGCGGTGGTTGGAAACTGCACATCGGTGGGCCGAGGTATGTGGTGGAATTCATTCGGAAAACCTATTCCGCGCGCGGTGCCCGCAAGTTTGACTGCCAGATGATGGCGCTTGCCTATGGCAAAAAGTTTGAAGTGGTGGCGACGCCCATCGACCAAGTTCCGGCGGCCAAGGAGATGCAAGTCGCGGCGGGTGGGCATCTCAAAGGATGTCGGATCGGCTTTGACCTTGGAGCCAGTGACTACAAGGTCTCCGCCGTGATCGACGGTGAGGTGGTTTTCACGCAAGAGACTCCTTGGGATCCGAAGAATCAGGCGAATCCAGAGTATCACTATCATCATCTATCTGCCGCATTGCATCGGGCCGCTGCTTGCATGCCGCGCGTGGATGCGATCGGTGGCAGTTCGGCGGGAATCATCGTGGATGACGAAATACGCGTGGCTTCCTTGCTGCGCGCCATTCCAAAGAAGTTGTTTCCGCAGGCTTCCGCCGTATTCAAGCGGATTCAGAAAGAATGGAATGTGCCATTGGTGGTGATGAATGATGGAGATGTCACCGCGCTTGCAGGTGCGATGTCCATGCAAAAGACCGGGATGTTAGGGATTGCCATGGGCTCAAGTGAAGCGGCTGGCTTCATGGACCGGCGGGGGAGAATTCTTGGGTGGTTGAACGAGCTTGCATTTGCACCTGTGGATTACAACCCGAAGGCTGCGGCTGATGAGTGGTCGGGTGATGTCGGAGTCGGCGCACTGTATTTTTCCCAGCAGGCGGTGAACAAATTATTACCGGCCGCGAAGATCAAGTTGCCGAAAGCGCTGGATCTTCCAGAACGATTGAAGGAGGTCCAAGACTTGATGGCTGCGGGAGATGCGCGAGCCGCGAAGATCTACGAGACCATCGGTGTTTACTTAGGATACACGATTCCTCACTACCTTGATTTTTATGGTTTCGACCACATGCTGATCTTGGGACGGGTGACCACGGGTGAGGGCGGCGATCTCGTTCTCTCAAAAGCTCGTGAGGTTTTGTCTCGCGAGTTCCCGGAAGTGGCGGAGCGGATTGCAATCCATGTCCCGGATGAGAAGACGCGGCGAGTCGGCCAAGCGGTCGCGGCGGCAAGTTTGCCAAAAACCAATCGTTGAACCCATGAATTTATCAAACAGAAGTGCTGAAGTTTTCATTCCTGGAGGAGGCTCTGACGAAGCGCTTTTTCCAAAGCTCACCCACCTTGGAATCGGGGCGCACCAAGATGATTTGGAGTTCATGGCATTCCATGGAATTCTTGAGTGCTTTGGTCGGGCGGACCGCGCCTTCGGTGGTGTGACGTGCACCAACGGTTCGGGAAGTTCACGGAGTGGTTCTTATGCCGAATTTTCGGATTCGCGGATGATGGAAATTCGTCGGCGCGAGCAAAACACGGCGGCGATTGTTGGAGATTATGCTGCGATGGTGCAGTTGGACTATCCGAGTTCCGCAGTAAAAAATCCCGGCGATCCAGCCTTGAAGAATGATCTCTTTGAGATTTTGCAGGCGAGTTCCCCTGAGGTGGTTTACACGCACAATCCGGCAGATAAGCATGACACGCATATTGGTGTGACGATTGCGGCCTTGTTGGCGCTGCGCGAGTTACCACGCGATCAGCGTCCAAAGCAGGTCATCGGTTGTGAGGTTTGGCGGAGCCTTGATTGGTTGCCAGATGAGGACAAGGTGCTGATGGATGTGAGTGGTCGGGATAACCTGGCCGCCGCACTCAATGGAATTTTTGATTCACAGATCGCGGGTGGAAAGCGCTACGATCTGGCGACTCTGGGTCGGCGTGCCGCCAATGCCACATTTTTTGATTCCCACTCTACGGACGCCTCCACGCAATTGATCTTCGGCCTGAATCTGACACCGCTTGTGATGGATGAAACGCGGGATATTGTTGGGTATGTGTGTGATCTTGTTGAAAAATTTCATCTGGACGTTCGTGATAAATTAACCCGCCAACTTGGAAGAATCTGATGGAAATTATCATACAATCCACGCCGGAATCTGCCGCTCAAATTGCAGCACGGATGATCGCCAAATTGCTTCATGAAAAGCCGGATGCGGTTCTCGGTCTTGCGACCGGGAGCACGCCGCTGCACCTCTATCAAACTTTGATTGGGATGAACTTGGATTGGAGCCGAGTGCGGACATTCAATCTCGACGAATACATTGGATTGCCGCGCGAGCACGCGCAGTCGTATCACAGTTTCATGTGGGAGAATCTCTTCCGGCATACGAACATTCAAGCTGAGAACATTCATATTCCGGATGGGAACACACAGGATGTTCCGGGGTTTTGTGCGGCGTATGAAGCGAAGATTGATGAGCTTGGTGGGATTGATTTGCAGATCCTGGGAATTGGCACCGACGGTCACATTGGCTTCAACGAGCCAACCTCCTCATTGGCCTCGCGCACACGGATCAAGACTCTCGCGCCCCAAACTCGAAAGGACAACGCCCGGTTTTTTGGCAGTGAGGCAAATGTTCCTCATCATGTTATCACCATGGGCATCGGCACGATCATGGAAGCGCGGCAGAATGTCCTCTTGGCCTTCGGTGTTGGCAAGGCTCGTGCGGTCGCGGAGGCGGTCGAAGGGCCGGTGACCTCGCTCAATCCCGCATCCGTGTTGCAGATGCATCCCGTGGTGAAAGTGTGTCTGGATGAGGCGGCGGCCAGTGATTTGATGCGTGCAGATTACTATCGCTGGGTTTATGAGAACAAGCCGGACTGGCAGGCTTATTGAGCGGATTCAGGGATTTTCAACAAACATACAAGCTTCATGATTCCTCAAAGAACACAGCCGAATCTCCGCGAAATTTCCACCTTGTTCGAGATGCGTGCGGATTTTGTGCATGGTTCGCCTTATGGGTCCGGGCACATCAATGATACGTATTGCGCGACCTATGATCAGGCAGGTTTGCGCTTGAGGTATATTTTGCAGCGGATTAACACTCATGTTTTCAAAAACCCAGTTGCCTTGATGGAGAACATTGAGCGCGTGACGCGTCACGCCCTGGGAAGTCTGCTTGCGGAGAAGCATCCGGAAGCGCGGAGACGGACTTTAACGTGCATTCCGGCGGTGGATGGTCGGCCATTCGCTTTTGATTCCGGCGGAAATTGTTGGCGGGTCTATCCATTCATCGAAGGAGCTCGTGGTTACGACGAGATCGAAGACAACGAGCAGGCGTATCAGGCGGCCAAAGCCTTCGGGAATTTTCAGAAACTGACAGCGGATCTGGGAGGAGAGCGCTTGCACGAAACGATTCCTGATTTTCATCATACGCCGAAGCGGCTTGCCGCGCTGCGCTCCGCGGTGGAAGCGGATGTGTGCAATCGTGCGGCGGGTGTTAAAAGCCAGCTTGATTTTGTATTCGCTAGAGCTGCGGATTGCTCGCGGGTGACGGAGTTGATGGCCACCGGTGAAATTCCCGAGCGAGTGACTCACAATGACACCAAGTTAAACAATGTGTTGTTGGATGAGCGGACGGCTGAGGGGGTATGTGTGATTGACTTGGATACGACCATGCCGGGATCCGTGCTATATGATTTTGGCGATATGGTTCGCACCGCCACTCCGACGACTCGTGAGGACGATGTGGACCTTGGAAGGCTCGACCTGAGAATGGATCGGTTTGATGCCTTGGTCCGAGGGTATCTCGGCGTTGCCAAGTCATTTCTGACCGATGCCGAGCTCGGGCATCTCGCGTTTTCCGGGAAATTGCTGACCTTGGAG
>JBILPN010000345.1:0-4542 GCA_044373865.1 Luteolibacter sp.
CTGCTTCGTAATGCAGAGGCGATCTCTATCAATTTTCAGCGCCCACTCCACTTGTCAGACATTCGTTATCATGCCGAGGTTTCATCAAACCTAGAGGACTGGACGGCGCTCACACTTGAAGTGGTGGGTGGCGATGCGCAAACTGAACGGGTGCGAGCGATCTATCCATTGCCAAGCAATTCATCGGCACCAAGCTTCATGCGCTTGCGGTTTGAGAAATAAGGGTCGCGCGTGGTGCGGCTTGAGCTTGTTGCAAATCGACAGCACGAGAACGGTCGGCATTCGCGTTTGTTGAGCCATCCGAATACGTTGGAATTGGAACATCTCCATCCCGAGGGAGTTCCCTTGGGATGGAGATGTGATCTTTTCTGTTTTGGGTCGAAAACTATCGGGATGAATCCGGATTCATCAAATGGAAGGAAGCTCGTATCCCTTCCGGCGCGGGCGGTCCTGCATGGTTGCGGCTTCCGGATCATTGGTGATTTTTTCGGCGACAGGATCCCACTTCAGCGCACGCCCAAGACGCTCGGCGATTCCAGCCACTTGGCAGATGGTGGATGAACGATGTCCAACCGTTGCAGGGCAGATCGTCGGTTTGCGAGAGAGGATGGAGTCGATGAAATTCTTCCGATGATCTTTTGATTCATAGACTTGGATGTCATTCGCGGTGAATTTGTGGCGGACGAGGTCCTTTGGCAGAGTTTCGACCTTTCCGCGGCTCACGAGCACTTCGCCTTTGCTTCCGATAAAGCGGATCATGTGGTCATTGTTCGGTTTGCGATCGCGCCAGACGGTGATGCCGTCGGCGTAGCGGTAGTGGTGGTGCTCCGCTCCTTCGAAGCCTTTAGGGATGAATTCGACCGGCCCGGTTTCATCGCGGCCAAGCGCCCACTGCACGATGTCGAAGTGGTGGGCACCCCAATCGCCGAATTTCCGGCTGCCATACTCCCAGTAGCAGCGCCAACCACCGCCGTAGGTGCCGAGCACCCGGTTTTCCGAATGTTCGAAAAATGGGGTGGGTCCGAGCCAGCGGTCGTAGTCGAAACCTTCCGGGACGGGGACGATTGTCTCGCTAGCCGGGGGCATGGGGAATTCACCGAGTTGGCAGTAAATTTCCTTGATGTCGCCGATCAGGCCGTTGCGGACGAGATTGGCTGCGATGCGGAAGTAGATTTCCGAGCGCTGTTGGCTGCCAACTTGGACGATGCGGCCATATTTTTTCTCTGCTGCAACCATCGCCTTGCCTTCCTCAATGGTGAGAGACATCGGCTTTTCCACATAAACATCCTTGCCGGCCTTCATCGCGGCAAGAGCGATGCCGACGTGCCAGTGGTCCGGTGTGGTCACGCAGATGGCGTCGATGGCGGGATTGGCTAGCAACTCTTCGAAGCGTGGGGTGGCGATGACCCCCTCAATCCCTTTTTCCTTGAGGGTGGCGAGGGCTTTTTTCAATTGAGCGTCCCTCACATCGCAGACGGCAATCGCTTGGACGCCTTTCATGCTGGAGAAGGTTCGGAGGTGTCCATCTGAGATCAGTCCCATGCCGATGAATCCCATGCCGATGCGGGAGTTGGCAGCGTCTTTGTTGGCGTTTCCGAGTGTTTCTGCGCGGAGGATCTGCGGTCCGGCCATGAGCGCCCCGACGGCGGTGGCGGAGGTTCTCAGGAAATGGCGGCGGGTGGTTTGCGAGTGGTTGTTCATTGGTTGGTTCAATTGGCAAATGTCATACGGTTCAGATGATCGCTTTCATTCAATCGCTGCGATGCACGTCCCCGTGAGGTTTTCGGCGCTTGAGGTCCGTGAGCTCCCGCCGGGGTCTAATTCCATGGTGCACAAGAAAATCGTGAGTGCGAGCGCCATTTTTTGCCGTGGAACGATTCGCAGCGCTGCGTTCGGTGCCGTAGATTCAAGGAGCTTGGCGGGTGGCCATGGGAGCTTGTTTGAAGATGGCAATCATGGCGGTGGGCCAGTGGTTTTCAATCGCACGAAGCGTCGGTCAGTGCCGGCGGGTAGGGTGGCTTTCCAGAGTGTGGAAATTCCGTTGTCGGAATCCGGCACGACCGACTGTTTGACGCTGTCGGCGGACCAATCGTTGGACAAGGACGCGCTCCATTCGACGATAAACTCGACCCCATCTGCCACGGCGGCGTGGCTGCGGCGGTAGGTGAATTCAAGGGATGGTCCTGATAGGGTTAGCTTGGTGATCGCTCCATCGCGCACGTTGGGAAGATGGCCGGTGGCGAATTCTAGGAGATTGGCGAGGCCGTCGTTGTCGGGATCCGCCAGCTTCCCGGCGTCGGCGGGATCGGGAGCGGGGCCGAAATGCGTGGTGAGCCAAGATTCATAAGCGCTGGGTTGGGGAACGACGGTGACGGTGAGAGTGGCTGATGTTTCCGCGAGGCTGTTGCTTGTGGTGAGTAGGAGGGAGTAAACTCCGGGGACGGGAAAGGTAGCGGTGGTGGAGGCGAGGTTCGCATTGGTGAAGGCCACGGGGGCCGGACCTGATAGCCCGGTCCAGTGTGTGGAACTGGCATGAGCCACGGAACCCGGAAGAGTAGCAGGCACTCCCGCAGTGGCTGTTAGTGATAGGCCGATCGAAGGGGCGGGCGCGTAGTTTCCGCGATAATAAACCGTGAGCTGCGGGCGGTGGTCCGTGTCGGGATTGTCGTCAGAGATGATGCGGCTGATGGAGTTGGCCATACCAGCCTCGGTCGCCGGGGAAAGAACTAACAAGCTCAGTGAAGTCGCTGCGGAGCGGGCATTCTCTGCCATTGCGGTGAATGTCGTGGAGCCAGGGAAAACGATGGGATGGCCTTGCAGCTTGGCGTCGAAACCGGGGGCGGTCGAGAGAACTTCGGGACCGAAATCAGCGCCTGCGGTGGTCCACAAGTCCTGGACGTCGTTGCCGCCGGTGCGGGATTGCCAGGTCGTGCCGCTGCCTGCGCCATCCGTGGCACTTGTTCCGGTGCCGGTGCCTTCAGTAGGTTTTTGTGACAAAGGCCGCAGCTCCAAATCGCCGACGGTGCCGGTCCCGCCGCCGCTGTCGGTCCACAACTCGAAGGTGGCGTCCTCGATGGTGGCATCTGCGGGGAGGCCGGTTAGGTCGTATGAAAAAAGGAGTCGCATGGGCTTGTCGCCCCAACGCCCCACGATGATTTGGTCGCGCGCGCCGGAGTTCCATGCCGGGCTGTCGCCGCGGATGAAGGTGGCGGTGTGGGTGTAGCCGTCGAAGCTCTGGCGGAACATGGCGGGCAAAGGTGCGTCCACGGCGACGGGCACACGGGCGCTGGTCGGGTTTTCATCCACGGTGGCGGTGCATTGCAACAGATAGGTGCCGGGGGATGAGAAGCTGGCGGTGGTGCTTAGACTTGCGGGATCCGCAAAGGTCACGTCACCGGGGCCGGAAAACTTTGTCCACAGGATGCTTGGTGTGAGCGTCGGGTCGCTGGATGAGGCGTTGGCGGCGATGTGCAGGGCGTGGTGGGTCGAGGCGAGAGTGACGCCCGCGCTGCCGGGGGCAGTGATATTCACGGAGGCTGTAGCGCGAGGGGCGAAGAAGCGTGCGTAGTCGTAAAGCGCGGCGGCGGGGAGTTTGCTATCATCCACGCTGGTCGTGCCGCCGAGCGGGGCGGCGATGGAGGTGAGCCAGATGTTGAGATCGTTGTGCGGGAACTGGGTGGCGTTCACGGTTTGGACGACATTTCCTTCGAAGAAATAACGGATGAGCGTGGGCGTGAACTCGCAGCCGAAGACATGGTAGTTCGCACTGAGTGATGGGGTGACCACGTTTTTGTTGCCGTAGGTGAGATGCGGTGTGGGAAGGTGGCGGTGGGTGTTCACGCCGTATTTCAGCGGGGTGATGGAATCGTTCTCGATGGCGTCCAGCTCGATGGATACGGTATCGGTCGCGGGGCGGTTGTATTTCATCATCCAGAACGAGGAGTGCCAACCCGCGCCGGGTGGGACTTTCATGCGGGCCTCGTAGTAGCCGTAGCGGAAAAGTTTTTTACTGATCACTCCGCCGCCGGTGTAGTGGGTGGTGCCGAAGGTTTCCTTCTTGAGATCCAGATAGAGAGATCCGTTAAATGTGCGGACGTTGGCGGCGCGCTGGAGGCTCCAGAAGCGGGTGTCGGTGCGGTAGTTCCATTTGCTAGTATTGAGGACGGAACCGTTGAATTCATCTGACCAGGCGAGTTTGTAGCCGGTGACCGGGGTGCCGGGGTATGGCAGGGCGTTGCCTGAATCGGGATCGATGTCCTGTCCCATTAACAGATTGCCTGCTGACAGGAGAAGCGCAGCGAGGCAGGCAAGTGGAGGGAACGGGAAAGGCACGCTAATGAGTTAGGGTGAGGTGACTCGCGATTGCAAAAATCACTCGGTCGTGTGGAGCAAGGGGATTTGCACGTTGAAGCTCGCGTTGATATCTCCGCTAGGTGCTGCGGCGCAGAAGAGGACGCTGGGCTTGCCATTTTCTAGCAGGAGTTGGGGGCGTTCTAACTTCATCAGTTGCTGCGTGGAGCCATTCGCCCATTTCAAGTTGAG
>JBILPN010000346.1:0-4533 GCA_044373865.1 Luteolibacter sp.
CACCCTAACACAACGTCCCGGAACGCGGTATTCCAACGAATTTCAAACGGGGCCTTTTTCAAACTCCGCGCCAATCCATGCGATACGTGAAAGCGCTCGTCGAGCGGAATCAAACCGCGCAGCGATGGCGAAAACCACTGAATCTCAGCTCCGTCAGCCATCGGAAAAACCCCATTGGCATAGGCATCCAACAAAACGGAGCTTGGAATGATCCTCGGCATGAAGGTTCCGGAGTTCAGCCCTCGGACTGACTGACAATGGTTGCGAACGCATTGTGATCGTGAATGCTTTCGTGATTCACAGCTTTGACGGTGAAGGAAGCAACTCGCGGGTCCGCCCGCAAAATCGCGGCGGCATTGCGAACGACATCCTCAACAAACACCGGGTTGTCATAAGCCTGCATCGTCACAAATCGCTCATCCGTGCGCTTGAGCAAGGCATACACCGGCGCAGATCCAGAGCGCTCGGCGACATCGATTAGATCTTCAATCAAAATCAATTCCCATCCCTCTGCAGTTCGCCTGGGACGAACTTCAAGCGTCACATACCCTCGCTGATTGTGCGCACCGTATTCGCTGATTTCCTTGCTACACGGGCAAAGCGTGGTCACCGGCACCGTCACACAGAGAACAAAGTCATCGACGCTTCCATTTGAGGTTCCCTTGAAGGTGCAATCACAGCCAACTTTGGCCGGAGAGCCTGAAACAGGTGCTTTTTTGGTTACAAAATAAGTGAACGACACTTCAATGTGCGCCTCCTCGGCATCCAGGCGCTGCTTCAAGTCATGCAAGATTTCAGGTAGAGTGCGCATGGTCACCTCGCCCTCGTGCATGCTGAGAACTTCGAGAAACCGACTCATGTGCGTGCCCTTGAAATGGTGCGGCAAATGCACCGACATGGCAATTTTTGCAACGGTGGGAAATGGCTTGCCGTCTTGGTCGAGCACCTGAATCGGGTAGCGCAGGTCGGAAACTCCGACCTGATCAATGGCAAGGCCACGCGTGTCAGGAGTGGCTTGGATGTCGGGAAGTGGGGATTGCTTGATGGCCATGATTTCAGTGAGTGATTTCGTATTCCGCCCAGGATGAAGACGTTTCCCAGACGCGGACGCGGATCAGGCGCACGCCGGCTTGCAGCGGGTAGCGCCCCCCTCCTTGCCGCGCATAGTCGGCAAGGGCGATGGAGCAGTGATCGAAAATCGTGCGCGCCATCAATTCCGTCGTGGGATCCTGATTCTCAAAACCAATCACACGGTCGCCGTAGCGCGCCTTAAAATCTGGATAGGCCGGGTCTGCGGTGTTCATGCATAGAGCATGGTCAAACCCATCTAACCACTCACCCACAACGCTCTTGATGATTTTAAAATCGCAGACCATCTGCTGATCATCAAGCTCGTCGGCCTCGATGACAAACTCCACCTTGCGGCTATGCCCGTGCGGAAACCGGCATTTGTCCGGATGCTTGGTGAGCATGTGGCCGTTTTCAACTTCGATGGATTTACAAATTCGGTAAGGCATGGAGAGAAATTTTAGACGCTAGATGAGATTCTGGCAACTTAGCCTTGAGCGGATAGAACCGGCAAATCCGGAGTCTCTGCATAGACCGTTGGGTCGGGCAGATTGGCGAGAATGAACGCTTCGCGACGCTCGACACAAGTGCCACAGACGCCGCAATGAACTTCCCCGCCCTTGTAGCAAGACCAGGTGTTGCCGAAGTCCACTCCCAGCTCAGCACCGCGCTTGGCGATGCCAGCCTTATCCATGGCGATGAATGGACGGAGCAGCTGAATCCTCGCGTAGGTCCCCTCACCCATCGCAGTCGCCATCGCTTGCATGAAGGGTTCGCGGCAGTCTGGATAGATCGCGTGATCCCCCGAGTGCGCAGCGATCACCAGCGCTTCAGCATCGATGCTTTCGGCATACCCCGCGGCGATGGCGAGCATGATGCCATTGCGGAAAGGAACAACCGTCTGCTTCATGGACTCTTCCGCATAGTGACCGTCCGGGATCTCACCACCGGACTTCAGCAAGTCAGACTTGAACAAAGAGTTTATGAAATCCAAGGCAATCACTTCATGCCGCACCTGATGACGAGCGGCATGCAAAGCGGCGTAAGGAATTTCCCGCGAGTTGTGCTTCGCACCGTAGTCAAACGAAAGACACGCAAGCACCTCGTGCCGGTTCAGCACCTCGTAAAACGCGGCAATGGAATCCATGCCACCACTCAACAACACGCAAACCTTCATGGCAAAGCGGAAGTCGGCTCGGGGTAAAAGGCTTCTGTCGTCAACTGGATCCCACCACGCGGCGCGAATTCACCGCGCACCGTCAGTTCCTGCGGCTTCATGACAGCCACCAAGTCGTCGAGCACACGGTTCACAATTTCCTCATTGAATGCAGGCTGATTGCGGAACGACGCGAGATAGAATTTCAAACTCTTCGTCTCCACGCATACCTCGCCAGGCACATATCGGATCACAAGACGCGCGCTATCAGGCTGCCCCGTGACCGGGCACAGCGAGGAAAACTCCGGACAATTCAACGTAATCCAATACCGGCGCCCGGGACGATGATTCGGAAAAACCTCAAGCGTCGCCTGGTCTGGACTGGCTGGCAGACGGGTTTCGGCTTTTCCTAAAAGAGACAAATTCTGGAGATCTTCGCGACCGGGCATGCCGGGATTCTGAAACCGATCCCGAAAAGGTCGATTCCTTTTTCAGGCATCCATCGCAAGAATGACGGAAAATCAACAATCCAGGAGCAAAATTCAGCGTAAATCTCAGGGAGCCAAGGCCTGAATCCGGAAAAACCGCCTGCCGGGAGTCGTCCGAATTTCCAGTTCCATCCGTGTCACTCCCGCTGGCAAGCCCGCCGCCACCGACTCGCTTGCCACTGCAAACGACTCCGAACGGAGCCACGTCGTGAGATCCGCAGACTCCTCAATTGCGTAATCAATGCCGTCTCTCCGCAGATAGGAAATTCTGAAATTCGCCCCGCTCTGCGTCACCTCCACCAAGTTTCCGCCGGCCACCTGCGGATCAAGGCCAAAGGCATATTCTTGAAAATTGCTCCAGCCATCCCCGTCCGGATCTGCTCTCGCGGCAGCCTCGTCTCCAGTCAGACCAAGAACATCCACCATCGCATAATCAAATTTGGAAACCACCTGGACCGTCCGACTTACCGGTTCCGCCTGGTTCCCGGCAGCATCCTGTGCTTGATAGCTGATGCGGTAATTTCCTGGCCGCAGAACATCAATCTCCCCCACCACTTCCACCTGCAACTCCGAGTCCACGGCATCGAACACCGCCGCTCCGGGATCATCAAACGCCGCACCAACTGGGATGCGGACATATTGCAAGCCTAGCAGATTCAACCAAGGAGCTGCCTGATCCGTCACTTGCACCGTGCGCGTCGCCACCCCGGAATTGCCCGCAAGATCAGTCGCTGTGTAGGTGATGGTATAGTTCCCGATGCGAGAGGAATCGACTTCACCCGCCGTCACCACCGGCAACACACCATCCGTGGCATCCACTGCTGAGGCACCAAACTCCACATAGCTCGCGGAATGGGCAAGGATCAACGGATTTTCGCCCATCACCGTCACGACCGGTGCCTCCACATCCAAGCTGCGCAAACTGGCAATATAGATTTCATTCGACAGACTGTTAGCCTCTCCAAAAACCAATCTCCGCGAAATGGCAGCGCCATCGCTTAACTGATAATCCAGCAACTGAGAACTTCCATTCGCAACATAGGCATAGTATCCGCGGTTCGAGGACAAGGCTTGCTTGGCCTTGGTTTTCCGCCCTGAAAACCCATTGTATAGCGTGCCGGCAGATCCCGCCGCCAAGGCATGCATCCCACCCGCAACGCCATCCACCCCGGTGCCGCGCGCCTTGAGCATCACCATGTCGGTATTCGCAAGATCAAACCCTCCACTCGCGCTTGCAAACCACGCCGGGTTGCCCAAATTCACGCGCAGCACGAAGTCCGAGCCCTCGAGATCCTCCGCTTCCTGCTGCCCGGCTGATAGCACCAGCAAGGTCCCTCGCCGCACCGACGCCCACAGCGTCGCATCCGCGAAAACAAACTTGCCACCTTCATCTGCATCCATCCTCAGCGTGAAGTCCTTGAGAATCATCCCACGCAAATCCACTCGAGGCCCCGCAACTCCATCGCCCGTTACTAACAACTCAATCGTATCAACGCTCGCATTCAGATACTTATTGATCACGACACTCGGCGGAATTGCCGCCTGCTCCACTTGGCTCATGACCGTCAATTGATAGAGCGCGGTGCTGCTTCCCTCCTGGCTTGTCGCCGTGAGTTGAATCGGGTGCATTCCTGCTTCACTGGGAATTCCGCTGATCACCCCCGTGCTGGCATTGATGGAAAGGCCTGCCGGTAAACCAAGCGCCCCATAACCTAACATCAGCGGTGAGCCCTCCACCCGGATCGTATAATTGAAAGTCCCACCCACATAGACCGAGCCACTGCGCGAAGATGAAATCACGGGTCCTGACGGAAGCTTTAC
>JBILPN010000347.1:0-4526 GCA_044373865.1 Luteolibacter sp.
CGGATAGAAATTTCCACTGGGGATGGTATAGTTCGGATGGGCTGGGGGACCGCCGCCGACGTTCGGACGGATCCGGACGAGGCCGCCGCGGAGGTCGTTGCTGTTAGGTGAACCCTTGCGGGCGTCGTTCGCAATGCTGGTGTCATTTCGCGGACTGAAAGCACTGGCCCAGGTGTTGTCCCCGAGAGCCATGAAGAGATTGCCGTCAGGAGCGAAAGCAATGGAGCCGGCCTGGTGGTGGCCGGCATTGCGGTTAGTGAAGTATTCGATGATGGAAACTTGGCTCGCAAGATCCAAATCGCCCGCGGCATTCAGCGTAAAACGGGAGAGCCGGTTGTTGTTCCCGCTGGCGGGTGACCAGAGGATATACAGGTGGCGGGAGCTTGCGAAGTCGGGTGCCAGCGTGATGCCTAGCAGACCGTATTCGCCGCCACTGTATGGATTGAGGGTGCCAATGATGCGGGTCTGGCCGGTCGTTTGATTGTGGACTTTCACCACGCCCTTGCGCTCGACGAGATAGACCTTGCCGGTACCATCGATGTCGATGGACATCGGGTTGCTGACCGCGCTGTCGAGGACGATTTTTTCGTAATTTGCATCGATCGTTGCCCCGCTGTCGCTATTGGTCAAACCGCCTGCCCATTCGATCGCATTGAGCATCAGCCCGCGGAAAATCGGGTCTGAATAGAGTTCATCGCGATGGCCGGGAGCAAGGTAAGCGCTGCGTCCGCCGTCGAATTCCTGACACCACATGATCGGGTGGTCATTGCCATGAGTGCCGCCGGTGGTGCCGGGACGCGCGGGTTCTTCCGGATTTGCGGAGGCGATCGCCTCGTTGAGATGAGCGAGCACGTGGCATCGACCACGCGGGCTGGTGGTGAAGTTATACCATTCATCCGTGACGGTCCATTCCGTCACGCGTTGGCCGGTTGCGGGGTCGATCACATCGGTGATCGCGTGCGACTGATCGAGGAAATCGATGGTGCCGGGCTGGACTGCTGGGTGATTGGCAAACTTGGCACCGACCAGGTCGATATACCATGGCCAATCGTGTTCCGTGTCCGAAGCGGCGTGAATGCCCACATAGGCGCCGCCATTCCGATACCAAACTTGAAAGGCGTCCTGCTGGGAATTGTCGAAAATATCGCCGGTCGTGTTCAGGAAAACGACAACATCGGTGGTGGCAAGCTGGTTGATGAATGTCGCCGAGTCCGCCGTTTGGGTGATTTCAAAGTGGCCGGCGGCCGCGATTTGATTGAGTGCGGTGATGCCAGCGGGGATTGAGCCGTGCACGAAACCTGCCGTCTTGGTGAAGACGAGTACCTTGATGCCGTGAGCGGAGAGCGTCAGCGGGCAGAGTAGAAAAAACAAGGCCGCAGCCACCCGGCGAGTGTTGATAAAATCGTGCATGAGTTTTTGGGTTTGAGTGTTCAATTCGATTTCCGTAGCTAGAGGCTAACTGATTTCGGAAATTTGATTGAAGCGAGAAACTTGATCCAGAAAGTCACATCGGCTTCACGACTTGCCAGAGAAAATGCAGCGCAACACGCGGCACTGATGATATGCGAGATATTTCACGGAATTCCCTCACGGGGTGCGGAAAATTTGTTTTTTGAAAAGTGAAGGTGCACGGCTGAAGCTCTGTTTCGTGTGTTGAAAGTTGAACCGATGTCTCGATGTTCAAGCTTGCAATCGAGAGCATCCTGATTCAAAAGCGGATGAGACTGGTTGATTGACCATATTGTGGGAGCGTGAATCGCAGATACGATCTCCACCGGAAAGCGACACTCCATCCATTCACAAGTTGGTGTATCCACTCCATAAAACCTGACCCAATGCAGAAAGAATTTCCCCCTAACTCGGTCCAGCCTCCAAACCGTTCATCAAGGGTGAGTCCAATCGGGAGTTTGAAATTTTGCGCGAAATTTCTGTTAGCGTGGTCGGTGATCACGATGATTTTCGCGGGACCTTCTATTCTAGTGGCAGAGCCGGAGTGGCAGGGAATCAAAGTCGAGGTGCTGGCTGATCAAGCGGTGGAGACGACGCATACACTCAATGAACAGGCGGATGGTTTCTATCGCTTGGCGATTTCGATTTCCAACCCGGGCCAGCACCCGCTGACGATTGAGAAAATCAGTATTCGTATTCCACTGGCAGAACGCCTCACGGATGATCTTGAGATTCTCTACGGTGGCAGTTGCATGGGACGCACGCCGCTGCTGCGCCAGAAGCTTGGCGGAAAAACCCGGCAAAGCTCCAGCAACATGTATCAGATGATCCGACTCGCCGATGGGCAGTATATTTTCGCTGGGTCCTTGTCTTGGCGGATTTTCTTGCCGAATTTCACAGTGAAGGATGGCGCGTTCGAAATTGGGTCCCATGGCGAGGGCAAGCAGATCAAGCCCGGCCAGACGATCCATTATGAACAGATCGTGCTCCGGCGTGCTAGCAACTGGCTGGATTTACTCAATCAGTTCGGCACTGCCATTGCCGCGGAAAACGGCATTACCAAGCTCAAACCCGCCGATTTTAAGGGTTGGGCGACATGGGACTACTATGCCTACAAGTTCTCCAACGAGGACATTGATGGAAATATCGAACAACTCAAAAAACTGGGTGGTGGCGCGAATTTGGTTCAGATCGACGCGGGCTGGTATTCGATTCGCGGAGATTACACCACCTCCCGCCCTAACATGGATGGTGGAATGAAGGACGTCGCCAGCCGGGTGAAGGCGGCAGGAATGATCCCGGGCATTTGGATCGACGGCTTCCGTGCCAACTCGGTTTCAGAAGTCTGCAAGAAACACCCGGAATACTTTTTGCACGATCAGGATGGAAAGATGATCATCGAAATCCGGCGCCCGGAAGGCGTGGACCGGGATCGCGTCTATTTCGACTACTCGCATCCAGGTGCACGCGCCCACATCGCGGAATGCATTCGCGTGCTGAAGCGAGAATGGGGCTACCCTTATTTCAAAATCGACTTCATGCGCTTCGGCCTCAATCGGGAGATCATGGAGAACAAGCCAAGTCTCACGAGCATCAAAGCCCACGATCCCACCATCACTGACGTGGAACGGATGCGCCTTGGATTGCAGGCCATGCGGGAAGCGATTGGACCAGATAACTATCTCCTCGGGTGCTCGGCGGTCTTCGGCCCCTGCATCGGCTTCGTGGATGGGATGCGCACCGGTGCCGATATCAGCCCGCGCTATGAAGCGTTTCCAGAACGCAGTTTGGGCAATCTCGGCCACTTCTATCTGAGCGGAAAGGTTTTCAATGGCGACGCGGACTATCTTGTCTTCCGCGAGGCTGCGGACGAGGATGAAAAGGTCTCCGCCGAAGAAGTCAAACACGGCGGCAGCATGTCCATGAATGAAGCTCGAATGTGGGCGGACCTCAACAAGCTCTACGGCACCGCCCGTCTGCAAGGCGACAATCTCATCACGCTTCGTTCGGACCGCCAGGCGCTCGTGAAAGAGGTCTTCGAGTATCCGCCGATGGATGAGACTGTTCCTCTGGATCTTTGGCAGCGTGCCACTAACAAAAGTGATGCCTTTGAACTGGTGCTCGCACGAAAAGGGAAGGATATCTACCTCGGTGTCTTCAATTGGGGTGACGCGCCGAAGCAATATGCGCTAACAGGCTTCGGCAAGCCGGACCCACTCAAATTGAGTTCACGGCATTCCACGATTCTTAAATACGATGGGCAGGAGTCGTTCTCGCAACTTTGTCAAAAACTCCAGTCACGATAAAACGCATTTCCCAGACGCCCCATGATCTTCCCGATGAAAGCCCGATCCTCTCTAATGAATTCCTCATCATCCAGTCAGCGAGCCATGAAATATCTTCTTCCGGTCTCCCTTGCCTTCGGCATCGCCTCCGCCCAGCCGAGCGATCCGGGCGAAGCTCCAGTTAAAGCGCCATTTATCAAAAAAGAAGACTCTCTTTGCGTCAACGATTGGTGGAATCGTCCGCCCAATCCGATCATCGACCTGAAAGTCCCGCGCGATGAGGTGGTATGCTTTGGGATCTACACCGTTGACAAGGGAGTTCTCAAATTGACAGCACAACTCTATCCACTCTATCCGAAAGAGAGCCGCGAGGTTCGCTTGGAAATCGAAAAGGGCGGCACATGGACGGAAGTCGCCCGCCAGAGCGTGAACGATCTCGGCTGGTCCACCACCTTCCGTGTAGAGGATTTGGATAACAGCACCGATCTCAAATACCGTCTCCTTCACGGGGAAAAAGCCTGCTTCCAAGGCCTCATCCGCAAGGACCCGGGCGACAAGGACGAGATCACCGTAGCCGCGCTCTCCTGCAATTCAAACAAAGACCGCAGCCTGCGCCCGGAATACACGCGCAACATCAACCACCAGGACCCCGACCTCATCTTTTTCGCCGGAGATCAATCTTACGACCACACCGAGCACACCGCCGCTTGGCTCAAGTTCGGTCTGGCTTTCCGCGATATCTTTCGCGAACGCCCCTGCATCACCATCCCGGATGATCACGACATCGGCCAA
>JBILPN010000348.1:0-4519 GCA_044373865.1 Luteolibacter sp.
CGACGCCGCCGCCGAGGCCGCCGCCGCCCAACAACTCCGCGACACCGGGCTTTCCTCACTCCAATCGAACTCGGCATGGAAGTTCCTGCTCAATCTCAAGTCCCGGGAAAGCAGCCGCAGCAGCTCACCCGACCGCTGGTTTCCTGACCCCGGACGCATCCCCATCCACTCATTTTGGCACCAATTCCGCGGCGAAATGATCGAGCGCCTGGAGCAACTCGGCTGGCGTGTCACCGTCGCAGACAACGTCGGACACCGCGTCCACGAGGCGTCTCCAGAAAAATGGAATAGCGAACTTTCTCCCGGCGACGGCGGCTGGTTCAGCCTCTCCGTCGGCTTCGACGTCGCTGGCCAACGCTACGATCTGCTGCCCATTCTCGCAGGCCTGCTAGAAAATGATTTTCTTGAGGAAACGCTCGACCGCCCGAACAACGGCCACATTTACGCACCGCTGCCTGACGGCGATGCGCTGAAATTGCCCATCGGACGCGTGCGAAAAATCCTCCAACACCTCGCAGCGCTCATCGACCCCAAATTCCCCGACAAGGCGCGACTGCACGCACTCGACGCCGCCTCGTTAGCCGGTCTCGGCGGACTGGGAATCGAAACCCCACCCGATCTCGCCGTCCTTGCGGACAAACTCAAAGGCTTCTCCGGCATGGACCCGGTGCCCACGGCCATTGGCTTGCAGGCGAGCTTGCGCGATTACCAACTCGCTGGATTCCACTGGATGCAGTTTCTCGCACGCCATGGCCTGCACGGAATTCTCGCCGATGACATGGGGCTTGGCAAAACACTCCAGACCCTAGCACACATCCTAACCGAAAAAAAATCCGGCCAATCCCGTGGTCTGCCCGTGCTCGTCATCGCCCCAACATCCGTCGTCCCCAACTGGCGCGCGGAAGCTCTGAAATTCACTCCTGAACTTCGAGTCCTCGTGCTCAACGGACCTGAACGGAAAAAATATTACCGCTCGATCCCACATGCGGACCTTGTCCTAACATCCTTTGCGCTGCTCCAGCGGGACATTGATAAACTCGCCGCCGTCCCATTCCACATGGCCGTGTTAGACGAAGCGCAAAACATCAAGAACCCACGATCCAAAGTCGCGCAAGCCGCCTGCAAACTCGATGCGCGCCACCGGCTTTGCCTCTCGGGAACGCCAATTGAAAACCACCTTGGCGAGCTCTGGAGTTTGATGAATTTTCTCGTCCCCGGCTTTCTCGGCACAGAGGACGCCTTCAACAAACGCTTCCGCACGCCGATCGAAAAGGACGGCGATGCGGAGCGAAATGAAGTTCTCAAAGCTCGCGTCGCACCCTTGATCCTCCGCCGCACCAAGGACCAGGTCGCCAAGGAATTGCCCCCAAAAACAGAACTGGTCCACCTCATCGAGCTCAACACCGGACAAAAAGATCTATATGAAACCGTGCGCGCCACCATGGACAAACGCGTCCGCGAGGCCATCGCCGCACGCGGCATCGAGCAATCACAAATCGTCTTCCTCGACGCACTTCTCAAGCTCCGGCAAATTTGCTGCGACCCGCGCCTGCTCCCCGATGACTTCACCAATGAGGTGCGCGAGTCCGCCAAGCTGGACTTCCTGATCGACCTGCTTGCTCTCTTGATCGAGGAAGGGCGGCGGATTTTATTGTTCTCTCAATTCACCACCATGCTCTCACTCATTGAAGCACATTTGGTGAAGGAGAAAATTCCTTACCTCAAGCTAACAGGCGCTTCCAAGGACCGGGGAAAATTGGTGGAAGATTTTCAATCCGGCAAGGCCTCGCTTTTCCTGATCTCGCTCAAAGCAGGCGGCACCGGCCTCAACCTCACGGCCGCGGACACGGTCATCCACTACGACCCCTGGTGGAATCCCGCCGCAGAGGCCCAGGCGACGGACCGTGCCTACCGGATCGGCCAAAACAAACCGGTTTTCGTCCACAAGTTGCTGTGCCAGGAAACTGTGGAGGAGCGGATCCACAAGCTGCAGCAGGAGAAGGGAAAACTCGCTGCCGGCATTCTCGCAGATGCCGACATTTCCAAAAGGCTGGACGCCGCAATGGTGCGCTCCCTGCTCGACCCCTGACGGCGGCACGCGCACCGCCGCCTCATCCGGGCTTGATCGTGCCGCGCTCACGGGTTACTCAGAGCTCCACGCTTCATGTCGATTTCTCCCTACGCCACTCCCTCACCCGCGCTGCAACGCGAGGTGAAACGCCGCCGCTCGTTTGCAATCATCTCTCACCCGGACGCCGGGAAAACCACCTTGACGGAGAAATTCCTGCTCTACGGCGGCGCCCTCAACCTAGCCGGCAGCGTGACCGCACGCAAAAACCAACGCGCAACAACCTCGGACTGGATGGACTTGGAAAAGCAACGCGGAATTTCCGTAAGCTCCACAGTCTTGCAGTTCGAATACAAGGATTGCGTCGTCAATATTCTCGACACGCCAGGGCACAAGGACTTCTCGGAAGACACTTACCGCGTGCTCACCGCCGTGGATGCCGCGGTCATGGTGGTGGACGCCGGCAAGGGCATCGAAAGCCAAACCCGCAAACTTTTCGAGGTTTGCCGCCGCCGCGGGGTGCCCATCTTCACCTTCATGAACAAGCTGGACCGGCCGGCACGTTCGTCCATGGACTTGCTAGATGAACTCGAATCCGTGCTCGGAATCCACGCGTATCCGGTCAATTGGCCGCTGGGCGACGGACCCCGCTTCCGCGGAGTTTATGATCGCGAACAAAAGCAAGTGCATCTCTTCGAACGGACAGTCCACGGGGCCTACCGGGCTCCTGTCAGCGTCAAAGGCATCGAGGACGACAGCGTCAAGGCCGCCATGGAGGAGGCGACTTACTCTCAAGTCTGTGAGGAACTTGAGCTGCTAGAGGGCGCAGGCGCGGAGTTCGACATCGCCCAAGTCCTCGCTGGCGAGCTCACCCCTGTCTTCTTCGGCAGCGCCGCAAATAACTTCGGGGTGCAGCTCTTGCTCGACCGTTTCCTCGAACTTTCCCCAGCGCCAACACCCCGCGAGAGCGGCGGCATGCGGATCGACCCCGCTTCCGAGGAATTCTCCGCCTTCGTCTTTAAAATCCAGGCCAACATGAACCCAAAGCACCGGGACCGGATCGCTTTTGTGCGCATCGTCTCAGGAAAATTCGAACGGGACATGGACGTGATCAATGGCCGAAGCGGCGAAAAAGTGCGCTTGGCGAACTCACAACGGCTCTTCGCTCGCGAGCGCGAGACCGTGGACGACGCCTTCGCCGGAGACGTCGTCGGACTGGTTGGAAACTATGATTTGCTCATCGGTGACACGCTCTCCTCCAAGCCAGGTGTCCGCTTTGACGAGATTCCGCGCTTCGCCCCTGAGTGCTTTTCCTTCCTGCACAACAAAAGCACCGCGAAATACAAGCGCTTCCGCGACGGTCTCCAACAGCTGCTCAAAGAAGGCGTGGCAAGCGAGTTCCAACTGCTCGACGCCGGTGCCTCACAAGTGCCGCTGCTCGGCGCTGTCGGCCCACTTCAATTCGAAGTCCTGCAATACCGACTCGAAGGGGAATACGCCGCAGAAACACGGATCGAAGCTGCAAATTGGTCTCTTGCTCGTTGGCTGAAACCAAAGGAGGGCGATCCAACAGCACCCGAGGCGAGACCCAATCTCTCGCTCGGTGCCGCCCTAGCCCGCGACTCTAACGGATGGCTGGTCGCCCTTTTACCCAGCGAATGGGCGCTAAAAACCTTCGCGGACAAGAACGAGGATTGGCAGCTTTCCGAACAGCCCTTCCCACCACCGACCCTCAAATGATGGGCATGGGATCTTCCCATGGAGTGCCCAAACAAACCTGAGAGGCGCGCCTCACAGGGAGCAGCCATCTGCGCACACAGCGAAAACCAGCAAATCCGTGCCCTAGGATCTCACATCCGAGTGCTATACATAAAGCCAGGCTTTTTTTGAATAAATCATCACTTCTTAATCTCGAAATCCATATGACCTTGGCGACCGACCACTGGAGGCTAAAAGTCACGTTCATGAACTTTAAACGTGCAGATCAAAAATGAAAACTGTTGCTCGACTAACAAAACTTCCTCGAATGCATGGACAGACGTCCCGGCTCATGTCCTCCGCAATCCGAAGCGCTCTCTGGCGAAGTCGAAGGTTTGCACGAGTCGCCGATGCCCGGGCGCTCCCCAACTCTTATCCCCAGACCTTCAGTGATGACCACGAGTGGGACACTTCTTAGCTAGCGGAACATGTCCGCCTCGCTCCTCGCCCATCAAATCCGGACTCGTAGATCTCGCATGCTCCACAAAAGGCCCTTCGCATCGCTCGCCTTGCCTCGCATGACACGGGCGCCGTCCTTTCTTTTTTCCCCGAATCGTGCGCGTGCATCAGTAAAGATTTCGTTTACGAATTCCTTGCTGCCAATCACCGCGCCGTCCGTGAAGTAGCGCACTTGGCACAGCAGCATTTTTGCTAGACCAAAATCCTTCAAAACCGTTTCGTTGTCTTCACTTT
>JBILPN010000349.1:0-4515 GCA_044373865.1 Luteolibacter sp.
GTGCCCATGAGTCAGCAATCCCAATCGCAGGGGAAGCGATTCTCCCTCGCTTCTTGATTCTTCGGATTCGCTGAATCACTCTCCGCCCATGTCCGAGCCCGCACTCACTCCCATGATGGCCCAATATCAAGCGATGCGCAAATCGCTGCCTGCGGATATGATTCTGTTTTACCGACTCGGTGACTTTTACGAAATGTTCTTCGACGACGCAAAAGCCGCCTCCCCCATCATGAACGTCGCCCTCACCAAGCGCGGCGGCACTCCCATGTGTGGCGTCCCTTACCACGCCGCACAAGGCTACATCGCACGTCTCCTCAAGGCTGGAAAGCGCGTCGCAATCGCCGAACAAACCTCGGAACCCGTCGCCGGAAAACTCGTCTCACGCGAGATCGCACGCATCCTCACCCCCGGCTCGATCGACGACGACGCCCTCCTCGACGACCAGCGCCCGAACTATCTCGCCGCCGTTTGCCGCCATGGCAAGCAGGTCGGCATCGCCTGCATCGACCACACAACCGGCGAGTTCACCATCGCTGAATTTTCCGAAATCGGGCTGCTGGCAGATGAGCTTGCGCGCATTGCGCCCTCCGAACTTCTCATCCCAGACCACCAAACCGCAGAATTTGGGAAACTGAACAACTGCCTGAGTTACGAAGGCTACAATTTCCTCCCGGAGCATGCCGCGCCACTTCTGAGAAACCACTTCGGCGTCCATTCGCTAGACGGATTCGGCTGCGCGAACCTCCACGCAGCGAGCGGGGCCGGCGGCGCGATCCTCCATTATCTCATCCACCAACTGCGCCGCCCCTGCGGACACCTCCACCCACCCCGCGTCCGCGAAAGTGCCGCGCATGTCCTCATCGACGCCGCTTCCCAGCGAAATCTCGATCTAGTCGAATCAAGATCCGGCAAGTCACACACCCTTCTTGGCGTGCTTGACCGCAGCGCCACTCCGATGGGCGCGCGGCTGCTCCGCGACTGGATTCTTCATCCACTTCGCGACATCACCACCCTAACTGAACGACAGGATAGCATCGCATCCCTCCTCGCTGAGCCATTCATTCTATCAAAATGCCGCGACTCGCTCAAAAGCATTCGCGACATCGAGCGCACCACCTCGCGCCTCTCCCAAGGGTCCGGCAACGCACGCGACTTGCAGTCCCTCGCCATTTCACTCTCCCACATTCCCGCGCTCAAGCAGGACTATTCATCCCTTTTTCAAACGGAAATCGCTCCCTCACAAGCTGCCATTCTCTCCCAACTCCACGAGTTTCACTCGCTCACCACCATGCTTTCCCAAGCACTCAATGACGAGCCGCCCGCCCACCTGCGCGACGGCGGCGTCATTCGCGACGGCTGGTCACCCGAGCTCGACGAACTCCGGGACGCCTCACGCGGCGGCAAGGACTGGATCGCCCGCCTCCAAGAAGATGAACGCAAACGCACCGGCATCGACTCCCTGAAAATCAAGTTCAACAACGTCTTCGGCTACTTCATCGAGATCACCACCAGCCAACTTGCCAAAGTCCCGGATGACTACACCCGCAAGCAAACGATGTCCAACGCCGAGCGCTACATCACGCCCGCGCTCAAGGAAATGGAAAACAAGGTATTAGGTGCCGAAGAACGCTCCAAACAACTTGAAAGCGAACTGTTTCTCGCGCTCCGCACGCGTGTCATCTCACAACTCCCCGCGATCCAGCAGACCGCCGCCGCCGTCGCGGAAATCGACGTGCTATGCGCCCTCGCGGACGTCGCACAATACCACCGCCATTGCCGCCCGACGCTCAACTCCAGCAATGGCTTCTTTGTTACCAACGGCCGCCACCCCGTGCTGGAACAAACACTCACGGACGTAAAGTTTGTCCCGAATGACACTGAGCTCGATCCGGACTGCGCCCGCCTGCAAATTCTAACAGGGCCTAACATGGCAGGTAAATCCACTTACATCCGCCAGATTGCCCTCATCGCCGTCATGGCTCAGATCGGCGCTTACGTCCCGGCAGATTCCGCCACCCTCGGGCTGGTGGACCGCATCTTCTGCCGGGTCGGCGCGTCGGACGACCTATCAAGAGGCCAGTCCACCTTCATGGTGGAAATGAGTGAAACCGCGCTCATTCTCAATCACGCCACCGACCGCTCACTGGTCATTCTCGACGAGATTGGCCGCGGCACCGCCACCTTTGACGGGCTCTCGATCGCATGGGCGGTTGCCGAGCACCTGCACGACAGCATCGGTTGCCGCACCCTTTTCGCCACCCACTACCACGAGCTAACCGACCTCGCGAATACTAAAAGCGCCGTTGCCAACTACAACGTGGCAGTTAGGGAGTGGAATGAGGAAATCATCTTCCTTCACAAAATTCTCCCCGGTGCTGCTGACAAGTCCTACGGGATCCAAGTCGCCCGCCTGGCAGGTCTCCCCAAGCCGGTGGTTGAGCGCGCGAAGTCGATCTTGAGCCACCTTGAACTTCACTCGGTCAAGCCCGAGGCAAAAACCCAAGGGCCGAAGGCGAAAAACACGGTCCAAGACCAAGGGCGGATGCCGCAGGCGAACCCGCCACAGATGGACCTCTTCGCCGACTTCTGAGCTCGGGCAGCTGCGGACAGCCGCACGAGCTTTAGAGCCCGTTGTTTCACCACTCGCACAGGCCTTCCAGATAGGCAGCAGACCCGTCGCGGAGCCAACCGTCGAGCTGGGATGGATCCTTCAATTGCTGGCCGCGCAGACGTGGAACTGCGAGATATTGAGTCCGCAAGGATGGCAAATGACTCATATCCACCCACAATTTCTCAAACTGGCACACCGGGAAAATGTCCTCTTGTCCATGTCCCCAGCGTTTTTTCACCTCTTTCAACGTGATGTAAGTGGGCATGCGCGCCGCAAGTCCGCGGATCGCCTTGCTCACCTTTTCCACATCTCTCAAATCCTCGCGCGTGAGGCGAAAAGCCTCCAACAGATCGTTGATTTGAATCCAGCAGGTATTGCTGTTGTAGTAGGAAAGATTGAACTCATCCTCCTCGCGCGGCATGGCGAGTCCCTCCACCAACTGTGGCCGGCCATTCACTCGGGCAAGGCCGCCGCCGCGGTCCTCAAGACGGCGGCTGATCACCTCGAAGCTGAGGCCTGCTCCGCTGGCAAGGTGATGACCTAGCAGCGCAGGATCCACATTCATGCCGACCGTATCAATGTTGTGAAGAACGAGGGTCTTGAGCTGCGGACGCTGCTCCAACAAGTCCGCCAAAGTCCCGTTGCGCAAGAGGTTAGGAACTTCATACCAATGGCCAACCGGGTGCAGGCACTGGAGCGGGAGATTGTCTGTGTAGTCACTCGCTTCACCCGTGAGCTCCGCCCAGTTGAGAAGCGCCGTGCGGACCGAGTCGCGGACTTTCTGCTGCTGCACATCCAACACCTGCTGTGGCATTTCCTCCCATGCAAAGCGGAGGTCACGCACCGTCGGCACCGTGCGCAACCCGATGGATTTACCCTGCGAGAGATACAGCGGCCCCTCGTAGTTGTAGTTGCCATAATGCCGGAGAAAGCGCTCTGTCGGATCATGGGAAAAATAACTGGTGGTGAAAATATGAGGCAGTGGCATGCCTGCTTCACGCCCAGTCTTCCGGCTTTTTGCGAGGTGTGTCTCAATGAATGAGCGATGCCGCCCGCCTAGCTTGCAAAACGGGTGCAAGGCCTTGACCACTCCCGCTCCTTGCGTCCAGCGCGAGCCGGCACCCGCCGCCAAGGTCACCACCGCAAGCTCGCCCTTGCGCAAGGCTTCAAGCCCGATCTCACGCGCTTCCAGCGAAATGTTAGCCGCGTGGGTGATGTCGGACTCATGCACGTCCTCGATGACCGCATTGGCCGGGAGACGGTTCTGCGCGAGGCCGATGCGCCCCGCCTTGAGGTCGTCGCGGATTTGCTCATGGGCGGTGCGGTCGAAGCCGAACTGCGCGAGAATTTCCGCCAGAGACTCGCCATCCCGGCCACCGGCTTGGCGGCGTGGGAAAATCGAGTCAAAGAGCGTCTGCACCATGCCATGCAGTTCTGGATGCTTGCGGCAGGCCGTCGCGAAGTGGTCGAGCTCGGCAAGCCGCAGCGGCGTGAGCTCATGGCGGTCTTTGCGCAAGAGCTGGGGAACAATGAAGCTATAGTAACCAGACGGCATCAACGCATCTCCACCACTTAGAAGATCCGCCCACGTGCCACGCTCGTTGATGGCAAAATCATAAACCACCGGCTCCATCGCAAAGGGCAGCGCCGAACCTAACATCTCCTTGGTTTCGGACATGATCGCTTGCAGCCGCCGCTGCCCCTCAGCTTTTCTAGCAGGATCAAAAATAAAGCCCATGCCACCGCCAGCCATCCCACCTAACATCCAAAATCCCCAAAAGTCTGCGCCGAATTCAGCGCTGATTTTCTCGATGAGCGTCTCGGTGTAAAGGTTGCTTGCCCACGGGATGATGGTCTGGATGGGCTGGCGGAAATTCTCCATGGTGGCCGCACCAATCGCCGGA
>JBILPN010000350.1:0-4493 GCA_044373865.1 Luteolibacter sp.
GGTCGCGGCCAACGAGGATGTTGAAAAGTTGGTCGGTTCCGCCGATTTCGACATCCGCCCGGATTTCTACGGAATCCCAGCCTTGCATGATTGGGTATTGCAGCTCGTGGAGGCGGATTTCCTGACCTGCCTCGAGGCGAGTGCGGAAGTCCTCGCGTTGGAGCATTTGTTGGAGTGTGACACGGCCGTTGAGCTTGAGGATTTCCTCGTAAGTCATTTTGCGGAACCAGTCACCGTTGTAAACGATTTCAGTTTTCGCGCGGTCGAGGATTTTGAAGGCCTGGTCCGTGTAGGTGGCGGCGTTGATGAGGACCTCGTCGCGAGTGAGGGGTGGGCGAGTGGAAGAGCGGCCGGTTGGGTCGCCAACGGTGGCGGTGAAGTCGCCGATGAGAAGGACCGCTTGGTGGCCGAGGAGTTGAAATTGGCGGAGCTTCTCAAGCGCGACCGTGTGGCCGAGGTGGATGTCTGGCGCGGTGGGATCGACTCCGAGTTTGATGCGGAGCGGGCGGCCAAGGCGGAGTTTTTCCAAGAGTTCTTTTTCGGAAAGGACCTTGGCGGTGCCGGCGGTGAGTTGGGCAAGTTGGTGTTCGGGCGACATTTTTGGACGCCGCAATCATGGCGGGTGAAACGGGCGTGCCAAGTCCGGATTGAGCGCTGGGCCTGATTGAGGGCGGAGTGCGCGGTGGAGGAAAGTGCGTGCTTGTGGTGGGTTCCGATTGGAAATTGCAAATGAAGTGGCGAAGAGACGATTTTTCCCTTCCCAAATCCAAATTCATGGAATACCCCTCGCGCCCGCCAGAAATTAAATGGTGGTCGTAGCTCAGTTGGTAGAGCCCCGGATTGTGATTCCGGTTGTCGCGGGTTCGAGTCCCGTCGATCACCCCATCTTTCCCATCGGGACTTCGCAAGAAGTTTGGACGGGGGGGAAGGAAACCACGTAACATGACTGATGCAGCCGCTAGAAAGTCGGATCCATTATAAATTTCGCAACTCCTTGCTACTCGCCGAGGCGTTGACCCATCCGAGCCTCGCTTACGAGTCTCAGAAGCCGCATTTTGACAACCAGCGGATGGAGTTTCTTGGGGATGCGGTGTTGCAACTCATTGTCACTGAGGAGCTTTTTAAAATGTTTCCGGATTTTACCGAGGGCCGCTTGACCAAGTTACGATCGCGCGTGGTTTCGCGGCGTGCCTTGGCGCGGTTTGCCATGGCGATTCACCTTGGCGACTATGTGTTGCTGGGGAAAGGTGAGGAGTCCACAGGTGGCCGACGGCGTTTATCGACCTTGGCGGATGCTTTTGAGTCCTTGATCGGGGCGGTTTATTTGGATTCTGGGCCGATTCCAGCGCGCGACTTGGTGTTGCGGTTGTTTGAGTCGGAAATTGGTAACATGATCACCAGCCCCGAGGAGCGGAATCCGAAGGGAGAGTTGCAGGAATGCTTGCAGGCGATTCATCCGCAGGCCCCGGTTTACCGCGTCATTGGCGAGAGTGGGCCAGACCATCGCCGGGTATTCCAATCGGAGGTTTCCTGGCAAAATCTCGTGCTGGCAACGGGCAAGGGGAAGAGCAAGAAAGAGGCGGAAGCGCGCGCCGCCGCCGAAGCTCTGCGGGCACGAGTTTGGGAAAAAGAGCCTGCTTGAGGGGACGCAGAGCGGTGTTTGGACCCATTAAGATTTAAAATGGGTAAAACTTCGCATTTTATATCGATTTGTGGTCATTTTCTCTTTGGTATTGCAAAGCCAGTTCTTTCTGAAACGCTAATGCAGATCAAATTTGTTGATGAAACCCTTACACGCATTTCCGTGGTTAAGCCCGGTGCTGATCATCGCCACAGGTCAGCAACTTTCGGCAGAGGGCGGGACCTTTGAATACCAGTTCGAATCCTACGATGAGCGCGACGGGCGAGTTGACGTCGAGTCGCATTATTTTGACATTCGGCAGCAGTTCGAGAGCGGGGCATCTCTGGGTGTGCGCTATGTAATTGATCGCATCAGTGGTGCGACTCCTGTCGGAACTTATGATCGGAATGACCCAACTCAGTGGGATTTCGTGGAAATCAGCGACGAACGCGAGGCGGTTTCGCTCATTGTCGATCAGAAAATCGGCGATCACTTGTTGGCTTTCGAGTATTCAGGCAGCCAAGAGGCGGATTATCGCTCAAATGCCGTCGCGTTGAGCGGCAAGTCCGAGTTGTTTGATAAAAACACCGTGATTTCCGCCGGTGTCTCCTATGCGGATGACACCATCATTGCCACTCCCGGAACCGTGATTCTGGAGGATCGGAGTAAAGACTCAGTCGATTTTGCGCTGGGTGTTTCGCAGTTGTTGACGAAAAATTCCGTGCTGGATGTAAACTTCACGTATGGTCATTCCGAAGGCTATTTGGCTGACCCCTATCGGCAAATTTCCCAGACGCGGACGATTTTTGTGCCGGTTGCGGGAGGCGGCACGATTCCTGTAACGGACACCTTTGCCTATCCTGAGAATCGGCCGGATTCCCGCGACAAGTTTGCTCTGAAAATGACGGGGAGGCAGTATTTTGAAACGGTGGAAGGAAGCCTCATCGGGTCTTACCGAGTTTTTTCGGATTTGGATGGGATTTTTTCGAACACCCTTGATTTGACCTGGAAGCAGCAGGTTTCTGAGCGGTTCATCGTGTCGCCATTCATTCGATTTTATGATCAAACTGCTGCGGATTTCTATCGAGCATCGCTGACGGGAAGTGGAGTTAATGGCCATGGCCGGAATGATGGCGAGCCGGCCTATTATTCTTCGGATTACCGCTTGGCCGGTTTCCAGAGCTTGAATTATGGGTTGGGCTTCGACTATCAGTTGAATGAAGATGTGGTATTGAACTTCAATTGGGAGCGCTATGAAATGAGCGGAACCTCCTCGGAGACTCCTGATATTTTGTTTCCGACGGCCGATGTGTTCAGTTTTGGAATTAAGATCCAATATTGATTTTCATGACAGTGATCCAACAAAACCCAGTTTTGCAGGGGGAGACCTCACATGGCTTGTTCAAGCTTTCATTCAATGCGATTGGTTCGCGTTGCATGATTCAGTTTCGGACCTCCGAAGCGGAAACTGCACGCTCGTTTAGGACGGCTGCTCTGGATTGGATTCGTGAGTTTGAGCTCACGTATTCACGGTTTATAGCCAGCAGTGAATTGTCGCGGGTCAATGCGTCTGCCGGTGGCGCAGCGGCAAATATATCGCCGGATTTTGAGGGTATGTTAGACCTTTGCGAGCTCGTGCATTCTCACTCGAAAGGGGTGATTGATCCCACTTCATTGCCGCTCACCCAACTGTGGGATCGTGCCGAAAAATCCCAGATTTTGCCAAGTTCGGTTGATTTGGAGCGTGCACTTCAAGCGGTGGGGTGGGGGAAGATCGAGCGTTCTGCCGGCAAGGTGAGGCTTCCTCATCCGGGAATGTCATTGGATTTTGGAGGATTTGGCAAAGAATACGCAGTGGATCGCTTGATTCAAATCGCTGGTGATTTTAGAATTTCGGACATTTTGGTGGATTTGGGGCGTGATATTGCCACGCGCGGCCGCCCTCCAGACTTCAGCCATTGGGTGCTTGGTGTCGAAGACGCAGCGTTGCATGATCAAGTGTTAGCCCGGGCAGCTTTGAGTGGTCAAGCCATGGCGAGTTCGGGAAATTACCGCCGCTATCGGATGATTTTAGGTCAGCGCCACGGGCACCAAATTGATCCACGCAGCGGAGAGACGGCGGCGACTGAGATTGATGCTGTGACTTGCATTGCTTCCAGTTGTTTGGTCGCCGGGCTTTTTTCGCAGGCCGCCTTCATATTTGGCACTCGGGAAGCGCTCGGACTGATCGAATCCCAGCCCGGAGTTGAGGGGCTCATCCAGACTCAGGGTCATCTTCATCGAACGCAGAAATTCCATCATTATGAAATTTAAACTCACCATCAAGTTAGCGATTTTCATTTATTTTTCTGTCGGCATGCAGGCGATTGCGAATGTGCGGGCTGGCGATGTTTTTCCATCTCCTGCTGCGCATGGAGTGTCTGGCAAGTTACCTTCCACCCAGGGGAAGATTGTGCTTTATGATTTTTGGGCCTCGTGGTGCGCACCATGCCGTGCGGCATTGCCGGGCTACGAAACAATCTATCAAAAGTATCACAAGCGGGGCTTTGAGATCATTGCGATAGGGACCGATACCAAGGTGGAGGCGGCGAAGAAATTCACCCATGGTTTGCGTTTGTCATTTCCTGTGGTGGCGGACACGGAGCAAAAGTTCGTGAGTCTCGTTAGGCCATCAACCATGCCGACCGCCTATCTTGTCGGGAGGGATGGGAAGGTGATTTCCGTTCACTTGGGTTTTCATGGTGATAAGAGCCTTAGGGATTTGTCTGAGGCGATTGAGTCCGCCTTAAAGTGAAACTCCGCCTTAAAGTTAACTCTTTTCAATTGAATTTTAGAATCATGGAAATTTCAAGTGTCAGTCGCTTCTCAGCTC
>JBILPN010000352.1:0-4472 GCA_044373865.1 Luteolibacter sp.
TCTACGGGCAATGCATCGGCGGGCTCACCTATCGTCCCCGCAGTGAAGGCCCGCGCCAAACTCACCCCTCCCACCGTCTAGGCCGAGATCCTGCCCGTCGCCGACAATCCCTCCCTCGCTGGCCAGCTCCACTGGTCCGCCGTCAAGCTCAGCGGCTGGCTGCGTCAGGAGAAGCCCGACATCTCCTGCTGCACGCTCGTCCGTTAGCTCCTCGGGCAAAACTACGCCCGTCGCATTCTCCGGCTCATGCACGAGTCGCCCGACCGGAACACCTGGCTGAAAAAACGTGAAACCTGCGCAGCCGGCCTCGCCACTCTGTTAGCTGATCCCGCCACCCGGGTCTTTTTCGGCGACGAAGCGGGGATCGAAGGCGATCCGCGCCACCCGCTGGGTCAAGCGCGGCAGTCATCCCACTCAAGGCGACTACGGCGGACACTTGAGACGCAACATCGTCGGAGCCGTCGAGCCCACCAGCGGACAGCTCGTCAGTCGGATCGTCGCCCACTGCAACACTGAAGTTTTCCAAGCCTTTCTCGACACCATGGCAGAAGAGGTTCCGGCCGAGCAAGGCAAGCGAGTCCATCTCGTGTTGGACAAGGCCGGCTGGCACAAAAGCGCCCGTCTCCACTCGCATCACATCAAGCCGGTCTATCCGTCCGCCTCCAGCCCGGACTTCAATCCCATCGAGCGTCTCTGGCAACACCTGAAAGGCTAGGCCATGGCAGGCTTCCTGACCGATGACGGCGAAGCGCTCACCACCAAGCTGCTCGAATCACTCCAGAATTTGTTGGAAGCACCCACTCTCATCCGTTTGGTCTGCGCCACACCCTCATTCATTCGGAAATGACTTTTGGCAAACGGTCTAGGCCGCACCACTTGTTGGGAGATCCGTCTCTCTAAACCCAACGCCAGAAATAATTTGCTGCCTACGGTTGGCATTCCTATGTCACCCCGAACCGAAAAGCTGCCCCAGTGGGCACGAGCAAAAGAAATCCGCAGCATCCATGGCCTGACCGCCCCGCAGCTAATGCGGTATGCACAAGATCAGTTGATCCGCACCTCGCACATCAAGCGTCCCGGGCAAACCCGCGGGGTTCGATTGTTTCACCTGGGCGATATCAGCGCGCTCATCACCGCGAACATCGAAGGCTCGCTCGGCAGTTCATCCGCTAATTGAAAGCCAGTCTAGAGCGAACGGAAATTAAATCAAGAGCGGCGCACCACAGTTCGTGTGCTCCCAGTCAGCCGCCCGCCGCTGCGGTATACCCAACTCGCGCGATTAACTTGCGCTAAACAACATCAAAAATCATGATCATCCACCCCATTTGCACCAAACTATCTCCTGCCTTCCCAATCGACCAAACGATCATCAGGACCAGTGTCCGACTGAGTGACAGAATCGGCAACTGCCAACCCCACCTCAGTAACTTCCTCCCGCCACATCTCCTGATCAGTCAAATCAAGTCGGATTCACGGAAGCTCAGCGCTTTCTGCCCACACGGGAAGCACTCCCCTGACTTACAGGTCCCGATCCAGAGAATCAAGGTCGACGGATTCAGCGGGGTTCACCTTTTTGCGAGGAAGATGCCGGGGATGGGCTGGGAGATTTACGAAATCCACTATAACCCCGGTTCACTCCTCTATGGTCACAACGGTCACGTTTTAACCGAGGACGAATTCCTACTTGCGCTTAGCCGCCTGTTGGACGTGGTCACCCCACTGCTCTCCGATCCAAATGAATGGTTTCACATTCTGCCCGGCGTCCACCCTCAAAGCCAAGCTTTCTGGCACTCTTTGGAGATTCCATTCCACCTCATTGACGAGGATGGGCAAGTCCTCAGCGCCTTCGTTAAAGCCAAGCATACTGATATCCACAGCAACGCGTATAATAATTGTGAAGGTGAGAGCATTTCTTTTGCAAATTCCACCGGAGAACTGCTGGTGCGACTTTACCGCAAGGACATCAAAATGAAGAAAAAACGCAGAGGCTCGAAATCTGCCCCCGGTGTTCTCCGCGTCGAAGTCAAGTTAACCGGCGATAAGCTTGCCGGATACCTCAGCTCTGGAACGTGGAAGATGATCAAAGGATGCGAACGATTGATTTCCTTCCGCAGTGACAACCTTAAATGCTCCCATACCGCAGTAATGTCCAAGTTCTCTGGCGTATATTCTAGGCTGCCTAAGCCCAACAGTACTATAGACCGCAAGATGGGTGACTTCATGGGATGGATCTTTCACAAAACGGATTTCCCAATCAGTCCCCAGGTCGAATTCTATCGTAGTCGTTACAGTAGCGAATCGACCGTCCAGAGCTGGCGCAACACCAAGTGCGCACTCATGGCCGCTGCTCGAAAGCATCTTGAGGAGCTATCGCCAGTCAACCTCGACACCTTGTTCAACGCTGCGGCTTGGAATCTCCAGCCCGGAGTCAGTGTGCCGAAAGTGGAAAGGATGACGCGGGCGAGGAATGCCAATACCCAGATCCACCCCGCAGTGCAGGCCGCCTACGGCAGCGTAAAAGAAGCCCTCAGCCCCGATAATCAGTGAAACCAAGAACATCGGACCAAAAAATCCCGCCTCTGGACGGTGACGGCTTGCTGCCCGGGCTTGGCCCCTGCCAAAGGGCGCTCCCCCCGTCGCTAACCTCGCCATGCACTGGGTGGTGGGTAAAGACATCACCCACTCAGAAACTCAACAAACACGGACTCCCTTGCGGTTTCAAGCACCAACTCATGCACGGTAGGCGCTGCCACAACTCAGGCTGCGGTGCCGACGCGCACCGCGCGTTCACACTTCAGGCCACTTACTTCAATCAACAAGCAATCACCCGAGGGCTACCTCAACCAATTCAAGTCAATCCAACCCAACCAAATCGTTAATATGAACAAGAAAGATAAAATTAAATGCCCCCTCCCCGAGGGCGTCGTCACCATCACCCAAGCAATCGACAAACTTGGAGAGCAAGCTCCAAGCCGCGAAGCATTCCAGAAGGCGATCGAGCGAGGTCTCCTTCCCTCAGAAAAAATCAACGGAGCACGAGAGCACTACTTCCTATGGGTGGACATTGAGAGGCTGGTCAGCGAAGGCAAGTTGCAGAAGCGCGCGCCGAAGGCAGCGCGCGACTGCTCGACTGTGTGCCCTCCTGAAGAGATGCCTACAAAAGTCGAAGTCAACGAGTCAGTCGCCGTTGTTACGCCGCCGCCAATCCTAGACGCCGTCCCGGTCGAGGTGCTTCCTGAGTTGGTTCTCCCGGAGCTTTCGAATGTCCAAGAGTCTGGAGCCGGGAGCTGCCAGACATTGGAGGCGGAGATCGTGGCAGACGGCGAGGAGCGCCAGGAAACCATGAACGGAAAGCCTGTCCTCTACAGGGCCGCAAAAACCGTGATGACCTTCAGCAGCGACGCATTCCAGCACAAGCTTCTGTGCGATGGTATCACCTTCAACAACGGTGACGCCTGCGCGTTTTCTTGCACCTACTGCGATGTGGAGGGGCAGGTTCTCAAATTCACAGGCCATGTTCTCGCCGACTACAACGAGAAATTCGGACTCAAGCTCGGCTTTCAGGACGTCGTCATTCGCCGTCTCAGTTCGCTTAAAATTCTCCGCTGGCAGCTGATCGACTCTGAAGGGAGAAACATTTTCAACGACCCGACCGATACCCGGGTTGTCTATTCATCGACCCTTGTGGACGTCGCCGCCAACATGGAACTGCTGCGAGAAACGGCGGAAGCGTGCAATCTGATCCTCGAAACGACCCATTTCCAGATCCGTCTTCTGAGCAAGAGTTCGCGGCTCGCCCGGCTCATCACCAAGAAGATGATTCCAGAGAAATATCACCACCGTCTCATTCTTGGATTCTCGATTGGCACGCTGGACGACGACTTGGCGGCCGTCATTGAAAAAGGCACGGGCAAGGTGTCGCAGCGCATCAAGGCACTGCATGAGCTCCAAGACCTCGGGATTCGCACCTTCGGCATGATTTGCCCAAGCCTGCCCCAGGAGGACTACGACGCATTCTCGAAAGCAATGTGCGATGCAATCCGGGTGGATCGATGCGAGCACGTATGGGCCGAAGTCCTCAACGTTCGCGGCGCATTCCTCACGAAGACGGTTGAGGAGCTTCGTAAACAAGGGTTCGAAGCCGAGGCGCTCCTACTTGAAGAAACGATGGGGGCAAATCAGCAGGCACGGGAAGCTTACGCCCGGCAGACCTTTCTAGCTCACACGCGGAACATCCCCGGAAACAAACTCCGCTTCCTTCAATACGTCGAAAAGAAAACCGCTCAATGGTGGGCAAATCACAAGGGAGCCGGTGCTGTGCCAGTCGGGAAGGTTGCCGAAGAAATGGAAATCTTGGTCAAGGGCATTTCCGCTTCCCACGGTGAGCGGCATGAACTTGGAGAAGAGGATCTGCACTATCTGCGTGAGCGGGAAGGCTTGGTTTCTGAATCCATTCGAGCAAGCAATGTCGC
>JBILPN010000353.1:0-4463 GCA_044373865.1 Luteolibacter sp.
ATTTTTATAGCCACCGGGGATATTGCTCTGCCGACCTTTCGTCATTTGTTAGCGCATGGCCCACAGCCGCTGGCCTTGGTGACGCAGCCTGACAAGCCGGTGGGGAGGCACCAAGTTCTCACGCCGCCGACGATCAAGGTGGAGGCGGAAGCCGCGGGGATCCCCGTTTTTCAGCCAGAGAAGATTGGCGACTGCTTGTCCGCGCTGCAGGCTTTTGAGCCGGAGTTGTTGGTGGTGATGGCGTATGGGCAAATTTTGCGGAAGGAGATTCTTGAGTTGGCCAGCAAGGCGATCGTCAACTTGCATGCGTCGATTTTGCCGAAGTATCGCGGTGCGGCTTGCATCCAGGCCGCGATCGATGCGGGGGATGTGGAGACGGGCATCACGGTGATGCACGTGGTTCGCGAGCTGGATGCAGGAGATGTGATTTTGACAAAAACCTTGGAGATCGGCGAGGCTGAAACTGGGGGTGAGCTGCATGATCGGCTGGCGCTGTTGGCACCGGTAGCGCTGGCGGAGGCCATTGAGGAATTGGCGGCGGGCAGTGCCCAGCGGGTTCCGCAAAATCGGGACTTGTCCAGCTATGTGCCCAAGCTTGAGCGCGAGGACGGGCGTCTGGATTGGACGATGGATGCGGCGGCCCTTGCGCGGCGGGTGCGCGCCTACGACCCGTGGCCGGGGACTTTTACGGTGGCGGAGGAGGCTGGGAAAATGAAGCGGCTGAAGATTTTTCCGCCGCTTTCCCCGGTGGATGAGGTGCTGGCTCCGGGTGAGTTGTTGCTGGGCGATGGCCAATTGTTCGTCGGTTGTGGCGCGGGGGCTTTGGCGGTGAAGTGGGTGCAGCCTGAGGGTGGCAAGCGGATGAGCGCCGTGGACTATCTGCGAGGCCGCAAGCCACGGTGTTTTGTGCCCGTTGACGGCTGAAATCCAGCCTGGTGCGATGCGCGGGCGGCGCTCAATTTTGCGGGAAAACCTCTTGGAATCGGGGGCGGGCCTGCTATGAAGAGCGAAGGACAAATGGAAATCCGCCATTTTCCAATGCAATCTAACCCAGTTCCTACTTCATGAGTGAATTACCAGTGTCGGCAGAGCTTCCAAGCCTTGGTTTCTTGAGCCAAGTCTCGTCGGAGCATCGTTCGTTTCTTTCCTGCTTCGGGAAATTTTTGCGGCCTGAGGTCGGCAGCGTTTTGATCAAGGAGGGGGAGACTCAGGATCTGCTCTATATCATTTTGGAGGGGCATCTGCACATTGTTTCCGAGGTGGACGGGCGTCAGGTTTTGATCGCCTCGCTGGCGGAAGGTGACGCGATCGGAGAGGTGAATTTGTTTGATCCCGGCAAGGCAAGTGCTTCAGCCGTGGTGCGCAGCAGTGGCTTGGTGTGGTCGCTGACGCGCGCGGAGTTGGAAGCATTTGTAGAGGCGGACCCGCTGGCCGGGTTGGCCGTTTTCCGCGGTCTCCTCGCCCAAGCTTCCCGGCGGATTCGCAGCATGAATGAGAAGTTGGCGACAGCGGACCAAAAGTCATCGCTTCATCATTACTGGGAAGATCATCAGTGAACTTTGAGATATTTCACGATCCCTTCGCGATGTTTTGTGCGCTCGTGGTGGTGCATGTGCTCGCGGATTTTCCACTTCAGGGGGATTACCTTGCCCGCCAGAAAGTGCGGAAAACCTCGGCAGGGCGGAGTGAGTGGTTGGTCGCTCTAACCGCGCATTCTGTGGTGCATGCAGGGGGGGTGTGGTTGGTTTCCGGGTCCTTGGCGCTGGGTTTGCTTGAGCTTGTCCTGCACGGTTTGATCGACCTCGCAAAAGGTGAGGGGAAATTCGGCTTGCTGGCAGACCAGTTGTTGCACCTGTCGTGCAAGCTGGTCTATGTGATCGCCTTCAGCGCGGGGATCTTTGCCTGATTTCTACTTGTCATGCATGACATAGACCCCGTCCCAGCTGGCGGGGGGTGGCATGAGCCGGAGCTTGGCGCAGCGCTCTAGCAGGACTTGCGAGGGGTTGGTGGCGCACGCTGGACCGACTTGGTTTGGCTCATGCCTGGCACTCTGGCGGAACCAGGTTTCGGCGGCAGCCCAGTGCATGTTCTGATAGGCGTGGAGGCCTTTGTCGAACAGGTCGAGGCATTCCAGCGTCTGATCTCGGATCGATTCACGCAGTCCGACAATTTCATAAATCGAGACTGGTGTGGTTCTGCCCTTGACGAGGATTTGATCGAGTTGCCGGAAAACCACGTGATCGCCGCCGTGTTTGCGGCAGGCGACTTGGGTGGCCTCGGCGACCATGCTGTAAACTCCGTATGCTTTCGCGCCGGATTCCATGCGTGCGGCGAGGTTCACATTGTCGCCCATCATGGTGAAATTGAAGCGCGCCGGACTTCCCATGTTGCCGAGGGTGACCAAGCCGCTGTTGAGGCCGATCCGAGTTTGCATGTGGCCGACGATGGCAGGCCACTTGTCGCCCTCCGCGCGCCATTTTTCGCGGAGTTCTTGCAGACGGGCTTGAATGCGCTGCGAGGCGACGCAGGCGCGGTATGCGTGGTCTTCCAAGGGAACCAAGCCGCCGAACATTGCGACCATCGCGTCGCCGATGTATTTGTCCAGCGCCGCGCCTTCTGCTAGAACGACATCGGTGCAGGCAGTTAGGTATTCATTCATCAACTCGACCAATTTGCCGGGAGCGAGGATTTCTGAGAATTGTGAGAACGCTTGGATGTCGCTGAAGAACGCGGTGATGTCGGCCTCGCGGCCACCGAGTTGAGGGGCTTCTCCGCGGTCGATCATTTGTTCGACCAACTGGGGGGAAACATAGGTTCCAAACAGGCTCTTGATCTGGCTTTTGGACTTTTGTTCATCGAGCAACTGCCAACTGATCGCGAAGAGTCCAGTGACCAGTCCGGCCGCCAAGGGAGCGGTCATGGGGAGCACGAAATGCAGCATGCGGAATGCAAGGAATGCGGCTGCGATGTAGCAGATCACGAGGAGGAGCCCGACGAGTCGCGGACGGAGGTAGCTGGTGATTTGAAGGCGGGCCAGCCAGCCAAGCGTGAGGCAGAGGGCGAAGGTGATGCTGTGCGTGATCCACTCTGGAGGGTGCTGCAAGTGCATGCCGGAAGTGAAGGTTTTGATGAGGTTGCCGTGGAAGCCAACCTGCGGCACCGGTTCATCATTGAAGGGAGTTTTTCCGAGATCTTGAAGCAGTGGATCGACGGCTCCAATGAGCACGATGGCATTGTGAAATTGAGCGAAAAACGCTTTACCAGTTGCCTGTTCGGCGGGATCGGCGCTTTCCAATAGACTGAGATTTTCTCCGATATCGACGACGCTGCAGCGTGGGTTGTGAGGGGAAATCCAGCGCGAGAACCAATTGCATTCCACCAGTTGGCCGCGTTGCAGCGGGATGTGAGAGACAAGCTCTCCGTTAGGACGTCTCACCTCGATATGATTGGGAAAGCGAGTGATGGCATCAGTGGTGAGTCCCCAGTGAATGAGAGCGAGGCGGAGTGCGAAGGGGTGGAAGCTGCCGACCGGAGAATCCGCAAACATCGGCGCGAGCCTGGACTCAGCGAGATAGGTGTCGATCAGGCCGGGCAAGCCCCAAGTCGGGCCTAACACGGGGAACGCCGGTAGCTCGGGGGTGTCGTTTTTTGCTGGGTCGGTGAAGCCGTCGAAGGTCCATGGAAACTCACGGTGAGCTTGAATGAGGCCCGGTCCGGGGACGTAGTTTGCGGCGAGCACAACGTTTTGGTGCTGGTGAATCGCCTTGCCGAAGAGCTTGCGGCCTTCCTCTTGTTCCTGCACGCCGAAGTCTGCTTTGGCATTTTCCGAGAACACGATGTCGAAGCCCACGGCTTTCACTTTTCCATGCGTGAAAAGCGCGTCTAGCAGTTGGGCGTAGCGGCGGTGATTCCATGGCCAGTGATAGGTTTGGATGGCCTGGTTGTCGATGTCCACATAGATCGGCTTCAGTGCCGAGTCGAGCTCGCCACGGAATTGGAAGCGGAGGTCGAGCAGTTGGTTTTCAATCAAGCGCAAGTGGCCGAGTTGGCTCAGCACGCAGAAAAGAAGAGGGATGCAGAGGAGAATCAAGCGGCGCAGCCATGAGGACTTGGGAAGCATGATGGATCGGCGTGTGGGCAAGTTAGGCGAGGAACTCAAGGGTCCACGTCGGTGACCGGTTTTGGCCTAACGGGTTCGGGAATGGTTTGTTGGGGTGCGGATGGGTTGGGAATCGGGTTGTCGATGCTCACCGCCTGTGAGCTGGAAGGGATGGTGATGCCTTGAGAGGTATTAGAAATTTCCTGAACGCTTTGATTGATCGTGTTGAGGGTGGCGGGCGGGATGTCCTGGAGGCTTGCGTCGGACTGCGAGACCACGCGGGTGACGCCCGTTTCATTGGTGTTGGTCGTCGCCGTGATCACGACCGATTTGCCGCCGACGACAGGACTTACTGCGCCCTTGT
>JBILPN010000354.1:0-4462 GCA_044373865.1 Luteolibacter sp.
ACAACTGAATAAAGCCCAAAAGCCCCCTGTCTTTTGATACAGGCACGACCGGAGCGGCTGACTGGTAAGGCATCGGACAACGAGGTTGGATACCGGTTCGCCTGATTGGCCACCCTGGCACCCCTCTCCTTTGATACAGGCACCTCTTCGCTGATTGACGCCAGAGCGGCCGGGGCACAAGCCTCTACTCGGACTAGCCGTTCTTCGTTCTCTCTGGAATTTGCTGATGGGAAGAATTTCGAACCATCTAGGATCTCCAACAATGAAAGCTAATCCATCAGTAAACTCGCCTGTGATCGACACCGATTCGATGTTCGTCTCAAGATCACGAGATGATTTGCCATGGGCTTGACAAATCGATGAGGATTTTTTCCCGATTCCGACGCTATCGGAACCGCCTGTTCCGCCTCAACCATTTGAATGCGAATCCCATTTCATGCAGCCCGCTCAAAATTCGTCACTTCTTCAATTCAGAAACACTTATGAATACGTCCACGATAATCAGGCTCGATTTTACAACCTGCATCTTCAGCCTCGTGCTGTTCGCTCATGTTGCACATGCGGCGGAGGCCACTCCGAAGAAACCGAACATCCTCTTCATCGCGGTCGATGATCTCAGGCCAGAGCTGGGCTGCTACGGAGCTTCTTACATCAAAAGTCCCAATATCGACCGGATCGCCAAAGCAGGAATCGTTTTCAATCAAGCCTTCTGCCAACAAGCGGTTTGCTCGCCCTCACGCGCCAGCCTGATGACCGGCACGCGGCCCGATACGACGAAGGTGTGGGACCTGAAAACGCATTTCCGGAAGGCCTTGCCGGATGTGGTCACGCTCGGCCAGCATTTCAAACAACATGGCTATTTTGTCCAGGGCATGGGCAAGATCTATCACGGGACGTTGGATGACGCGCCCACCTGGTCGGTGCCGTGGCAGAGTCCGGATGTGGCGACCTACGCGCTTTCGGAAGCAAACCCGAAAAAAGGAAAGACAGGATTCAATTCCCGCGGACCAGCCTTTGAATCCGCGGAGGTGCCCGATGAAACCTTCGCCGATGGCAAGGTCACCGATTTGGCGGTGAGTGCCTTGCGTGAGCTTTCTGCAAAACCCGAGCCGTTCTTTCTCGCGGTGGGCTTCATGAAACCCCATCTTCCATTTGTCGCTCCGAAAAAATACTGGGATCTCTACGATCCTTCGGAAATCACGCTCGCCGCCAACAAGTTTCGGCCTGTGGGCGCACCCAAATATGCGGTGACACCTGGTGCGGAGTTGCGAAACTACAGCGGCATCCCGCAAGGCTCGATCCCCGATGATCTCGCACGCCACCTCAAACACGGTTACTATGCCGCGATCAGTTATAGCGATGCACAGATCGGTAAACTGCTGGATGAAGTTGATCGCCTTGGCATGGCCGAAAATACGATTGTGATCCTGTGGGGAGATCACGGATGGAAACTCGGTGAACATGCGGCGTGGTGCAAACACACCAATACCGAAGACGACACCCGTTCGCCGCTCCTGCTCTCCGTGCCGGGAATGAAAAACTCCGGGACACGCACGGATGCACTTGTCGAGTTCGTCGACATCTATCCGACCTTGTCCGAACTCGCGGGCCTGCCTTTGCCGGATCATCTTGAAGGAACCAGCTTCATGCCCTTGCTGGCTGATCCGCAACTTCCGTGGAAGTCCGCCGTATTCAGTCAATATCCCCGGAGTTCCGGTGGCAAGAAGCTGATGGGCTACTCGATGCGTACGAAAAACCATCGATTCACGCTCTGGGTCGATCGCAAGAACCACTCCACGGTGGCCGCCACCGAACTCTATGATCATCGGATCGATCCGCAGGAAAATCAGAACATCGCGGCGAAACCGGAGAACGCCGACCTCGTGAAGGAACTCAGTGCGCAACTGAGAGTCGGCTGGAAGGACGCCAGGCCGAAGTAACGAAAGCTATTTCCGTCAGCACTCTAACGACCGAGGTATTTGACCACGGCTTCGGTGCGACTGCTGACGTGGAGTTTGCGGTAGATGTTGTTGAGATGGAAACGCACCGTTGTGATTCCTATGCCCAGTTCATCCGCGATTTCCTTGTAGCGCGCGCCTTTGGTTAGCAAGTCCAGCGTCTCCTCCTCCCTCGAACTGAGATTGAAATCCTCGCGGTCCGTTTTGGCCGGCTGTTGAAAATGTTGGATCACCTTGCGGGCGATGGCGCTCGACATCGGCGCGCCTCCGGCCAGCACATCTTCCAGGGCTTCCAGCAAGCGGGTTGGCACATCCCGTTTCAACAGGTAGCCGGAAGCCCCGGCTGCCAGGGATTCGAAGACCCGTTCGGTATCGTCATGGGCGGTGACCATCAGAAACTGGGTGTTCGGGCAAAGCGGTTTGAGTTGCCGCACGCATTCGATGCCGGATAGGCCGGGGAGCTGGATATCCACGATGGCAAGATCCGGAGGGTCGGCCTGGATCGCTGGGATCGCGGTCTCCGCGCGGCCGAAACGATCGGTTACCCTCCATCTCTCCACGGTGGCGAGCAGTTCACAGAACGACTCGCGGAGTTCGGAATCATCTTCGATGATGACCACACGATAGGTTTCAATTTTCATGATAAGGATGGCCGGGTTTGATGGTCCAATGTGCAACGAAGAACCACGGTCGTGCCGCCGGCCGGAGTGGACTCCAACTCACAGGATCCACCGAGTTCGGCAAGGCGCGAATGAAGGTTGAGCAAACCGTTTCCCTCAGCCGGTTCTGACGGGTTGAAGCCACGTCCCGTATCTTGGATCATAGCGATGAACTCGTTGCCGACCTTTTTCACCTCTAATGAAACCTCGCACGGTCCGGCATGCTTGAGCACATTGTGGAGCGCCTCTTTGACGGCGAGCGAAAAATGATGGCGGAATTCGGCTCGCAGCGGGATAGGTGGAAGATCGGTTGGCACTCGGATTTGCAAGCGGAACCTCTCATCGTGAAACATATCCTGAACCAGCCCGCCGAGATGCGATGCGAGCTGGTCGAGGGAGTCGTTGGCGGGGTTCACCGCCCAGATGAGTTCGTCCATGGCGGTCGCCAAATCACGGGCGGCGCTCCCCATCCGTGCGAGATGGCGGCGGGTGGCCACCGGATCCTTTTCCAAGTCCCGCTGGACCAGCGAGGTCCCCATGATCAGGCTGGAAACCCGGGTGCCCAAGTCGTCGTGCATGTCTCTTGCAATGCGTGCGCGGTCGCCCTGCAAGGTGTGTCTGAGGTTGAGTTTTGAGAACCTGGAAAGTGCGCGGCGACGGTAAGTCTGAAGAATCACCAGCGCGAACAACCCGACAACGGCCGCGGTGGCGGTGGGGCGGAACCAGGGGTTTTCCCACAGCGGAGTTCTGACCATGATCGGCAATTCCAGCTGGGCGCTCGCGGGATCCGGGTTCCGCGTCACGGCGATTGCCCTGAAATGATAATTCCCCGGCGGAATATTGAGATAGGATGCCCGAAAGAAGCCTCCGCCAACCACGTCGTAGGCCTCATCCCAACTGAGCAATACCGAACGCCCCCCGCGAGCAATCGTTGGCAACGACAGCACCGAAGTCCAAGTTCCGGTGGCTGTTTGCTCACCGTCTACCAGCCCGATCGCCCGGGTGGCCGAGCGCCTGACTAACCGGGCGATCGCCGGATCTGCGCCTCCCCGTTCCCAGCCGCTGGGGATGCCGCTCACCGAGTCCATCAACTCGCCCTTTTCAAAACCTTCATTCGGCCATGATGAGGTCGAGTCACTCGGTTGGGACGGCGGTTGGATGGACAGATTGTCGATGACGATTTGGCCGGTGGTGTCAGGCGTGCCGGAGGAAAGCGTGATGCGGACTGATCTCGAATTATCTGGCAGAAACAACGGCTCAAGCCGCGAAACGAGTGGCGTTTCATACAAATCACCGCTCCATCCCAGGCTCTGGCCCGTGCTCGCAAACGAGGCTCTGGAAACGATCTCCCCCTTGTGATCGAGCACCTCGCAGATGAGCAGCATGCCCTGCAGCGCAGGCTGCCAGGGGGCATCGGTGCCCTCCAGGCAGCAGCGCACCGCCGCACCCGCTGTGTTGACACCCGGAGCCAGGCTGAAGTCGATGTCCAGGCGGTGGTGGCCCGGATCAACGATTAGAGGGGACGGCCCTGTGGGTAGCTCCGCTTTCATTCCGCCGATGGCCACCTCTTGCAGTGCCAGCTGGAAGCCGGGCGGTGTGGGCTCCTTGGCACGGTCGCTGGCCGCCTGGGCTTTGGCCTCGGGAGTGACAAACAGGAAATCATGGGCGGGTCTGGCAACGCCGCTGATGCGGACCTCGTCAATCAGGCCCGGGAACGGATTGCATTCCTTTTTTCCCAGCACGGTCCGCCCTGTGTTGCCGATCGCAAAATCCCCGAGGCCTGTGGATAGGTCTTCGGCAAGTGAACCGCTGCCTAACAGATTCGCCCGTTCCAGACCCGGGGTG
>JBILPN010000355.1:0-4455 GCA_044373865.1 Luteolibacter sp.
GCCCATTTTTCTCTCTCGTGATTGGTGACGCGGAGGTGCTGTTTGCCATGGCCGGAGCCGCCTTCCTTCTCCGGCCGGATGGTGGCGTTGAGCGAGGAGTTTTCCTCAATGATGAAGGTGGACTTGTCATCGATGGGCAGTCGTCCGCCGGTGCCGGGCGCGACGAACCACGGGTTGTGCTCGTAGCCGCTGTGATACCAGTCCTCGCCGGTCCAGTCGGCCTTGTAGCCCTTGGAGGGGTTCTGCGGATCATTCCACAGGTCGAACCACTCGATGTTGATGGTTTTGTAGGGCACGAACGGCTCGAAGCTGCGGTTGTAAAACTGCTGTGCCATCATTGGCTCGACCTGGATGCCGTAGCCGAGTTCGATGAAATTGCTGCAGAGCCGCGGGCTGATCGGCCCTGCCCTCAGACCCCGGGCGGACCTCCACGCCAGACCATTGCGGCGTTTCAGTATTGCCCCCGCTATTCCTAACACGAAGGCTCCCCCATCAATAAGCATTTCGAGGCTCAATCACACGGCTTTACGACCTGCTGCCTACGCTTGAAGACGCCATTTCTGGACGCCGACCAAGGCTCGCTTCCGGTGGGTGGTCAACCCTTTCCGGGCGGGTTGGTTCCCGCCGGGTTTCAATAGAGTCTTTCAGTCGCTCGTTGGTTTGACGTCCTCCTTTCGGTTAGTTGTTTTGGTTTACGAGCGCCATTCCCGTCTCTCAGGGCTTTGGCTGGCGCCAAGGAAATTGCTTTTGGGGTGAAGGCCGTTGAAAGAGCCGGTGGCCGGACCGGAGGAGGGGGAAAATGGGGTTGTTACTTCCGCGAGTGGTTCCTTGATGAAGTCGTCGATCGACAAGGAAGGGCGGTTTTCAACTGCCCTGGGCGCTTGAAAATCGACCTTCTTCGGCAGCGGTTGAAAAGCCCACCACGACTTCGCTTCCGCAGCTGTCATGCCGCCGACCTTGGGTTCTAAAACGCGCGGATCAGGCGCACCCATCTTTACCCATTCGGTCAGCATTCTGATGGTCTCATCCGGCAGCTTCCCGCCCTTCTTCTTCGGCGGCATGGCGAGGTCTTTGTCGTGATAAGAAATCGCCTTGATGAGCAGCGACTCCTCCGGCTTGCCGGGAATGATTGCCGGCCCCGAATCGCCGCCCATTTCCCATCCTCTTTTCGTATCGAGAGCGAGGCCTCCTTTCGTCCTTTCCCCGCTGTGGCACTCGTAGCAGTGCTCCACGAGCACGGGCCTCACCTTGGACTCAAAGAGGCCGTGATCCTCTGCCACAGCCGAGTGGGTGGCGAGCAGCAAGGTGAATGATGCGAGGTGTTTCATGGCGGAGGAGTTCATGGCGGAGGAGTTCATGGGTTCTCGGGCAGTTCAAATGCGCTGCGGCGGGCGGTGCCGCATCCGTGAAGGAACGCGTCCACGAGTGCATCGGCGCGTGCTGCGGTCAGGAGCGCTGCGGCGTTGGGGAGGCGGGCGAGGATGTTGATGTGCTGGTCGAGCACGCAGCAGAAAAACAGCGCGAGTGACGCGGCGTCGCCGCTGCGCAATTCGCCATCGGCGAGTCCGGCGGACATGATTGCGGTGACTGCGGCGAAGCGACGGCTGGTTTGACCATCCATGAATGCACGCAGTTCGGCGACGGGCGGGCCGTAGTGTGTTTGCATGAGCAGACGCGGCAACCGGGTGTCGCGGGCGCTGCCTTCCATCGATATGCGGGCGATTCCGCGCAGTCGGCCGATGGCGGTCTTTTCCCTCGCGAGCACCTCGTCCCATGCGGCGGCGGTCGCGTCGTAGATGCTGCCGGCGAGTTCGCGAAAGAGCGCCTCTTTGCTGTCGAAGTAATGATAAAGCACGGGCTTCGACACGCCTGCGGCATCGATGATTTCCTGCGTGCCGGTGGCCACGTAGCCTTTCTCTGCAAAGAGCGTGAGCGCGGCATCGAGCAGTCGCTCGCGGGTCGGGATCGCTTTGCTGCGGCTCATTTGGCGGGTTCTCCGGCGCGGCGGGCGGCTTCGTCGCGCGGTTGTTTCGCATCGTGCGCCATGCTGTGGAAGATGGTGTGGATGACGTCCTCCGCTTTCTCCGCCGTGATGAGGAAAAAGCAGTAGAGCATTTCGTCGAGAGTGCCTTCGCCCCACGTCACGCGCTTCGGCGGATTGCTGGGGTTCGAAGGATTCGCGGCGGAATTGTCGAACGCGGCGAGGAGGTCGATGCGCGTGCCTTTGGGCAGCGCGAAAGGGCGCTCGTAGTAGTATTCGTCCTGCCAGTTGTAGTTCCAGCGCGGCACGTCGATGAGCGTGCGCTTTGTGCCGTCCGGCAGCGTGGCGGTGGCGGTCATGCTTTTGCCCAGCAGGTGCATGTGCGGAACGATGCCGACCATCGTGACATCGCGCGGCAGCGTGTAGCTCGTGCTGCGCCGGTAGTTTGCTTCGCCGGGCGGAATGTCCATTTCGTAGTTCGCCATCCAGAAGCTGCCGACGAGCGTGGACGGCTGGCGCAGGGCTTCGGCCACGGGTTTGTCCACAAAGTAGATGCCGATGGTGCTCTGGTCCGTCTCCTCTTTGCCGGTCGGGTGATAGTGGAGCTGGAGCACGAGGTCGCTGCCCTTTTTCAAATACCGCCCCATGCCTGCGGGCAGACGGCGCGGTGTATTGCCGACGCTCCATCCGCCGAGCGCGCCGCTGGGTAGAAAGCCCACGCCGCCAAACAGCGCGTAGCCCGGCTCCGGCGTCGCGGCATCGAGTTTGCGGCCCGCGCCTTTGTCATCGAGAAAGAGCACCGCGTGATGCACGACGCGTTTGTTGCCGGGATGAAACTCAATGGCGGCGACGAGTTTGTCCTCGGTCGTGGGGATGGGGATGACGAAGTTTTGCAGGATGTCCGGGCCGTCGGCTGGCACGGTGAATGGCTCGGTCATCTTCACCACGAGGTCGGGTTTTCCAAGCAGCCAGCCCTCGGCGAACCTCGGCGCAGGTGGCAAATCCGCGGCGTTCCCCTCCGGCGCTCCGGCCTCCGCCCACGCGCGGAAAAGCGCGAGTTCGCGTTCCGAGAGCCAGCGTTCGCCGACGAATCGCTCGTGCCCGCCCGCAGGAATCCACGGCGGCATCTCGCGATTTGCGACCACGCGGGCGAGCTGCTTCGCACGCTTCGCGGTCTGCGCAAAATTGGTGAGCGGAAACGGCGCGGCCTGTCCCTCGCGGTGGCAATTCATGCAGCGGGCGAAAACCACCGGCGCGATGTCCCGAGTGAAGACTGGACCCTGCTTTGCGGACTCGGGTTTTTCAAATAAGCAGCCCACCGCGTCGGTCTTCGCCACCGGCGGCGCTTTCCCCGCCAGCACCGCCTCCAGTGCGTCGCTGAGAAACCGCTTCTCCACATTCGCCCGCCGCCGCCCGATGTCCTCCCACGCATTATCAATCGCCCCGCGATACGCGACCTTGCCATCGGCATTCAGCACGAAGACCTCGGGAACATGCGTCGGCTGCATGGCCGCCGCCAGCAATCCCGCCGAATCATGCAGCACGGGAAACGCCGCCTTGAATTCTCTGAAATGCCGCGCTGCCGCATCCCGAGTCACCGTAGCATCCGACCACACCCCGAAAAGCTCCACCCCACGCGGCCCAAACTCAGCAGCCAGCCGGTTCAGCTCCGGCGTGTAGCTCCGGGCGATGGGACACTCCGTGCCCAGAAAAACAAACACGCGCACCCTCCGCGCATCATTCTGCTCCAGCGGCACAATGCGCCCGGCGAGGTCGAGCAACGGCGGAAACACGGCGGCACCTAGCGACGACACGAAAAGAATCCAGCAGGCGAGAATGAGCTTCATCGCGCGAGGCTATACCGGTCGGTAGATTTGGCAAGCGGAATTGTTCCGTCAGCGGAATTGTTCCGTCCGGGACGAACAGTTGATCTGCCTGTCCCTCTGTATTGGACCAGGTGTCCGGCATCGTATCTCGTGGCTCGGCGGCGTGAAGTGATGCCAGCAGATGAAGGCAGAGAGTGAGAATCGCGAGGCGCATGGGGACAGAGGTCATGGTTTGCGAAGGCCTTTGAGTGACAGGCCAGACAGCTCAGCCTCCGCCTCCCAGTGGCCGATGCCTTCCCAGCCGATATTGAAGAGGTGGATGTAATAGTCGTCGGCATTCGCGGAGAGCTTTTTCTCGGGCTGCTTCGCGGCGGACGCGGCCAAGGCCTCACGCACGAGGGTTTTGAGTTCGCGCTGATAGGTGTGCTGAGGGCCGACACTGACGGTCTTGCCATTCACAAGAAAGGGCTCGCGATGCATGACGGTGTCCCACTGATCCACGGAGGTGTGGATGAAGCCGTTGCTTCCGGGATAGGGCCGCCCGACCCGAAGGCCGGACGACGCCCCCCACTGATCCGGACGAGCGCAATTAACGCATCCGGTTCCTCGGGGTTGTGGTTTCATTGCATTTTGGAGTGAACAATACGA
>JBILPN010000356.1:0-4443 GCA_044373865.1 Luteolibacter sp.
TTTTGGATATTTCCAGCTTGGATCACTTTGGGGACGATCCTCGCTTCGAGATGGTTTATGAAATTGCGTCGTTGGATGACTCCAAGCATTTGAGAATCAAGGCGAAAGTCAGTGAGGAAGAGAGCGTCCCGACGGTGACGGATCTGTGGTTGGGTGCGGATTGGCACGAGCGCGAGGTTTGGGACATGATGGGAATTCCATTTTCAGGACACCCGAACTTGAAGCGGATTTTGATGTGGGAGGGCTACCCGTTTTTCCCATTGCGGAAGGATTTTCCACTGGCCGGGCGTCCGACGGACATGCCGGACGTTGCATTCACAGGAGTCGCTCCCTTGGAAGGCGGGCCGTTTGTGACGAGCGCCGGGGCGGAGGATGTTGCTCGCCGCGAGCCACGGGCACGGGTGGTCGAGTGAGTTTTTCAAGCGGCTCTCCACTTTTAGCAATCCTGATATGAAGCCAGATGCCATGCCGTTTTCCGGCATGGTGAGGGCGCTGGGTGAGCTGAGAAATGCGCGGCTGACGTGGGTTTTGCTTGGGCTGGTTCTAGCGATTCATGGCGGACTGGTGTTGGCGGGCGGGGCAGCGCGCGAGCCGGGTTTGGCGGTTTTTACCGGCTTGGGGCTGAGTCGTGCGACCTTTCTGGATGGCGAAATTTGGCGGATTTTCAGCTATGGTTTCCTGCATGGGAGTGGCCTGCATCTCGCGGTGAATGCGGCGTTTTTATTGGCGCTCGCTTACCGGATTGAGCACATCGCAGGCCGAGTGATTTTGCTAAAAGTGTGGGTGGCGGGGATCCTTGGCGGTGGACTCGGGCATCTTGTTTTGGCTCCGGCGGGCAGCGGGGCGGATCTGCTGGTGGGGATGTCCGGCGGCGGTGTGGCGCTGTTGATTTTCCTGACAACCTTGTCGCCGGAATCTAGGATGATGCCGCTTCCGGTGTCGGGGCGGAGTCTTGCGTTTGGGATTTTGATTGCGGAGTTGCTGCTGGCTTTGGTGGATCCCGGGCATGGGATCCCGTGGTTGTCGCAGCTTGGAAAATGGATGGTGGATTGGGGAATGGGCAGCTGGTTTCAAGTCGGCCATGGCTGCCATGTCGGCGGTTGGTGTGCGGGGTATGGTTTTGGCCGTTGGGTTTTACGGCCCCGCATTACGCAAGAAAGCCTCCGCCGCGAACGTGCGCAGCGAGAGGCCTTGGAGGTCCGGCGGAGGCCGGGTGCTTGAGGGATGCACCTCAGAACCGGGGGCTCTTAAATTCGCGGGATTCTTTGTCCGGGCGCTGTTTTGTCGGTTCGCTTTGCCGTTCGTTGCGCGGACTTTGCCGCTCGTTTCGGCTGCTTGGGCGTGCTTCCTGCTGCGGACGGCCGCTTTGACGGCTGTAGCTTGGCTCGCTCAAGTTTACGACGCGGTTCGGGCGAACCGATGGTTTCGGCTGGGGCTCGCGAGTCGCTGGGCGGCTGCTCGGACGGGCGCTTTCCCGGTAAGATTTATCCCGGTAAGATTTGTCGTTGTAGGACTTATCCCTGTAAGACTCCTTGGTGTAAGGGCTTGATTGCGGGCGACTTGTCTGGGGTCTGGCGGAACTGACTGGTGCTTGGCGGACTTGTTTTGCCCAGCCATAGTTGGTGCCGCGATAGGCGGATTCCCGATTGCTGTAGTTGACAACGGTGATGTTGGTCACGCGGCTGGGTGGGCTGATGTAGCGGCTGCCGGGCCTCCAGCCATGGGGATGCGGCACTCCGTAAACCACGGGCGGCCGGTATCCGACGGGGTAGTAGCCGTAGAGATAGGGGTCATAATACGCTCTGCGGTTGTAGTCGTAGTAGCTGTAGCAGGTTGGATCGTAACCCCAACGCGAGTCGCCGGTGCTGATCAGGAGCGAGGAGTTGAATGAACTTCCGCCATAGCCGTAACCGTGGCCTGTCCCGTAGGTGGTGCTGACGGTGGTGGAGGTGTAAGCGGGGTCATAAACGCAGGAGCTCAGCAAGACGCTAGCTGCACCCATGGCGAGGGCGACCCAATGGCGGAAGTTTTTCTTCATGGCAGTATGACAGCATGATGGCGGTTTCTATTCGAGTTGAATTTCGCGAAGTTAATTTCTGCTTGGTGCGCGCGTGGGTTGACATGAGGTGGCATTTTTAGGTTCTCTCTGTGCAGCACACTCATGAGCAATTCATCCCCCATTCTCGTCACAGGTGGCGCCGGTTACATCGGCTCTCACACCGTTCGCCTTCTCGCCAGCCAAGGTCGCAAGGTGGTGGTGTTGGACAATCTCGTGTTCGGGCACGAGCGGGCAATCCTGGATCCAGAGGTTGATTTGGTGGTCGGCGATGTCGGGGATCAGGCTTTGGTGCGCGGCTTGTTCGAGAAATATGGCTTTGGCGCGGTGGTGCATTTTGCGGCATACGCCTATGTGGGTGAGTCGGTGACGAATCCTCTCAAATACTATCAAAATAACACCGCCGAGCCGATCAAACTGCTGCAAGTCATGCAGGAATTCGGCTGCAAGGTTTTTGTCTTTTCATCGACCTGCGCAACCTACGGCGTGCCTGATAAGTTGCCCATCACGGAGACCAACCAGCAAAGCCCAATCAATCCTTATGGCCATAGCAAGTTGATGGTGGAGCGAATTCTGACCGATTGTGACACGGCGTGGGGGCTGCGGAGTGCATGTTTGCGCTATTTCAACGCCAGCGGCTGCTCGCGTGACGGCTTGATCGGTGAGGATCACGAGCCGGAAACTCACTTGATCCCGCGCGTGCTGATGGCGGTGACTGGCGAAATTGACCACATCGAAGTTTTTGGCACCGACTACGCAACGCCGGATGGCACTTGCATCCGGGATTACATCCACGTGGAGGATTTGGCGGATGCCCACGCGCGTGCGCTGGATTTCTTGGCTGATGGGGGCGCTTCCGTGCGCTGCAATCTAGGCACGGGTGTCGGGGTTTCTGTGCGGGAAATCATTTCCGCCGTCGAAGAGGTGACCGGGAAATCCGTGCCAGTTCAATACGGTCCACGCCGCGAGGGGGATCCAGCATCGCTGGTTGCCGACCCTTCCCTAGCCAAGGAATTGTTGGGCTGGGAAGCGACTCGCCGTGACATTCGTGACATGATCCGTCCGGCATGGCTATGGGCAAGCGGACCCAACGCCGGCCGTTTTCCCGCAAACTTGAAAAAGTAGCCGCCTTGTAATGACATTTGCACTTGCGGCGGTGAGTTTCGTCCGCAATGCTTTTCGAACTCAGATTTCCCCAAAACCCATGCAATCAGTTGACTCGATAATCGATGTCCGGCGGCGTAGCCACGGCTTTACTTTGGTGGAGATGCTTGTCGTCATCGCCATCATGTCCATTCTCATGACCGCTGGCGCGATCGGCCTTGGTGGCATGGGAGGGAAGGGGGTCACCAGCGGTGTCGCTTCTGCGGAGTCCCTGTTTGATGAGGCTCGCTCGATTGCCGTCGGCCAGCGGACTCGTTCGCGGGTGTTGATTGCAAGGACGCTCACCAACAATCCCTCGGAGAATTTGCGGCGGATGATCATCGTTTCCGAGGCTCTGAACCCGACAACCGGTCTCCCAGTTTCAAACAGTTGGGTCATTTCAAGCCGTGGGGTGGTGCTTCCCGATCAAGTTTTTTTCAGCCAAGACTTCAGCAAGCGAAGCAATGACTCGGGCGGGGATCTCCCGACGGAGGCTCTGACGACGGGCAAGGCGACCTATGCTGGAACTTATTACTATTACGAGTTCAATGCCGAAGGGATTTGCACGACCCCAGGAGCGAGTTTTGTGATCGGTGCCGGGGCCCGCAACGGCGCGAGTGCCACGGACCTTCCAAAAACCACGGCCGCAGGCAAAAGAGACTTCGGCGGTTTTGTGGTCTGGCGCAATGGCCGGACTTCGGCTTTCCGCAGCCCGGAACAAATTTCCAACGGCAAGGTCATGACTCTAAGCTCTGGATCCACGTTTTAACCCATGAAATCACTCCGAACTTTCCGCTCACGCGGTTTTACCCTACTTGAGACCGTGATTGCGATCGGCGTTCTCGCCGTTCTTTTGACTGGATTCATGATTGTTTTCGCGCCTGCCGCTGAAGGAATCAAAAAGTCCATCAACGTCCAGCAAGCAGACCGTCTTGCTTCGACTCTGGAAAATGAATTGGTGACGAAGCGCGATAGCGGCGCTGGCACGGGTTTTGACAAGGCATTCGATTGGATTCGTCAATCGAGCAATGCCAATGACGCGCTATTGATCTATCAATATCGCGGGAAGACCTCGGACCTGCGTGCCGACGGCACGCCGGAGCCGCTGAAAAACAAGGACATGAAGGGCAAGCTGCCCGGCAAGGATTACATGGTCGTTTCCATGCTGCGCCGCAAGAGTGACAGCGCATTCACCGACGATTTGGAAGCCATCGAGGGAGCCGTCTATCTGGTGAAGTGCACCC
>JBILPN010000013.1:0-14913 GCA_044373865.1 Luteolibacter sp.
GTTCGAGCCCGAGCCCGGGATGCGGACGTTGGACCAGAATTCCTCGCGAATTTGCGGGATTTTTTCCAAAGCCTCGGTGAGCCCCTCCTTGGAGCGAGCCATGCCGCACTTGTCCCACATCACCATCCCGAGCTCGCGGTGGAAGGAATCCACGGTGCGCTTGCCTTGGACGCTTAGGATTTTCTGGATGCGTTCGCGCGTTTCCGCTTCGGCCTGCTTGAACTCTGGCATCTCGGTGCTGATTGAGCCGGGCTTCTGGGTGACGAGGTAGTTGGCAATGGTGGTGGGGATCACAAAATACCCGTCGGCCAAGCCCTGCATGAGAGCGGACGCGCCGAGGCGGTTGGCTCCGTGATCGGAGAAATTCGCCTCGCCCAGCACGTGGAGACCCTGGACGTTTGACATCAAATTGTAGTCCACCCAGAGTCCGCCCATGGTGTAGTGGACGGCAGGATAAATCATCATCGGCCCCTGATATGGATCTTCGCCGGCGATTTTTTCATACATCTGGAACAGGTTGCCGTAGCGAGCGCGGATGGTGTTTTCACCGAGGCGCTGGGTTGCATCGCGGAAATCCAGATAGACTCCGAGGCCGGTGGGAGCCACGCCACGGCCTTCATCGCAGACCTCCTTGGCGGCACGCGAGGAAATGTCGCGCGGGGCAAGGTTACCGAAGGATGGGTATTTCCGTTCGAGGAAATAGTCGCGGTCCGCTTCTGCGACGTCGCTCGGCTTGAGTTGTTTGTTGCGGATTTTCGCCGCGATTTCCGCGCTTTTGGGAGCCCAGATGCGGCCGTCATTGCGGAGAGATTCCGACATGAGCGTGAGCTTCGATTGATACTCGCCGCTGACCGGGATACACGTCGGGTGGATTTGAGTGTAGCAGGGATTGGCAAACAAGGCACCGCGGCGGGCCGCGCGCCAAGCCGCCGTCACGTTGCATCCCATCGCATTGGTGGAGAGGAAAAACACATTGCCATAGCCGCCGGTGGCCAGGATGACCGCATCCGCCGAGTGGGTGGAAATCTCACCCGTGTTCAAGTCACGGACGACGATGCCTTTGGCGTGGCCGTTCACGAGCACCAGGTCGAGCATCTCGGTGCGGGTGTACATTTTCACGCCGCCCTTGCTGATTTCTTTTTCGAGGGCTTGGTAGCAGCCGATCAGGAGTTGCTGTCCGGTTTGGCCGCGGGCGTAGAATGTGCGGGAAACTTGGGAGCCGCCGAAGGACCGGTTGTCCAAGAGGCCACCGTATTCACGGGCGAAGGGGACGCCTTGGCCCACGCATTGGTTGATGATCGAGCCGGAAACTTCCGCGAGGCGATAGACGTTTGCCTCGCGAGACCGGAAATCACCGCCTTTGATCGTGTCGTAGAACAAACGGCGGACCGAATCGCCGTCGTTTTGATAATTTTTCGCAGCGTTGATTCCGCCTTGAGCGGCGATTGAGTGAGCGCGGCGCGGGCTGTCTTGGTAGCAGAAGCACTTCACTTGGTAGCCGAGTTCCGCGAGAGATGCGGCGGCGGAGCCACCCGCAAGGCCGGAGCCCACGACGATGACGGTGAACTTCCGCTTGTTTGCCGGGTTGATGAGCTTGGAGTCCATCTTGTGCTTGGACCACTTGTCTGCGAGAGGACCGGACGGGATTTTGCTGTCGAGGGCGATGGACATGGTAGGATTCGTTAATGGACCGCGGCGAAAATTGGGGAACTCAGAATTTCAGGATGCCGGCGAGGACGGCGACCGGGATGGACAGGAAGCCGCCCCAGATGATGAGGCTGTAGGCGATGGAAAATTGGCGGATCAGGCCTTGGGCTTTTTTCGAGCGGATCCCGAGGGTTTGGAAAATTGAGGCCACGCCATGAGACAGGTGTGAGCAAAGCAGCGAAATGGCAATCACGTAGAAAATAACGACTGGCCAGCTCTTGAAACCAACGATCACCATGCCGTAGGGGTCGGATTTTCCGAGAATCGCCAGTTCTTGGCTGGTCACGCGGACGGTGAAGTGGAGCAGGTGGTAGATGACAAAGGCGAGGATCGTGAGGCCGCTGATGAGCATGATGCGCGAGGAGCGGGACGCTTGGATGGTCGCCTTGTATTCATAAGCCTGGCGGGCGGCGCGATTCTGGCGGGTGAGTGAGATGGTGGCGACCACATGGAGGACAAGTGCGACCAGCAGGCCGATGCGGGCGATCCAGACCCCGGTGCCATGGAGCATCGAGTGGAGGAAGGCCGCATATTCGTTGAAGGCCTCCCGGCCGAGATACATCAGGAGATTCCCCGTCAAGTGACCGGCGAGGAAGAGCACCAGCACGAGGCCTGTGATGGCGACAACGAGCTTTTTCCCGATGGAGGAAGACCAGTAAGTATCGAGGCAACGGGTAAGGGCATTCATGGCTATTGGAAAAGGTGGCTTCTCTCGCCGCGCGAGCAATAAACAGGGATCCACCGCTTTTCAAGGGGAGAGTCTTACATAAAATGCGAAAGGTTTTGCGAGGGCGGGCGTGGCGGGTGGCCGGCAAGTAAAAAGAAAGTGCGGATTTCGGGTGAGGGCCGCCAAGAGTTGGCCCGCTGCCTGCTAAATGCTGAGTATCAACCGATGGAAATGTTTAAGGGGTACGACCCAGGAGTCTATTACGATGAGATGTTTGACGGCAACGGTGCCGTCCGAAGCCACTGCGCTCCCTTGCTGACGAAGTTTGGGAAGGTGGACCAGAAGGATTTCCTCGCTCGCAAGGCGAACTCGGAGCTCTATTTCCTTCGCCAGGGCATCACGTTCAATGTCTATCACGACGATGCCGGGACCGAGCGGATTTTCCCGTTTGACCCGATTCCGCGAGTGATGCCGGCCAGCGAGTGGGAGCATTTGGAAGCCGGGCTGACGCAGCGGATTGTGGCGTTGAATTTGTTTCTGCACGACATTTACCACGACCAGCAGATTTTGAAGGACGAGGTGATTCCGCGATTTTACATTGAGGAAGCCAAGCATTACCGCCCGGAATTCCGCGGAGTGGATGTTGCGGCGGACACCTACATTCACATTTGCGGCAGTGACTTGATCCGGGGTGCGGACGGAGTTTACTACGTGCTGGAAGACAATGGCCGTTGTCCCTCGGGAGCCTCTTATCTTTTGGAAAACCGAAATGCGCTGAAGCGTGCGTTTCCCGGCTTGTTTGAGGCGTTGGGGGTGCGCCCGGTGGATTCCTATCCACGGGATTTGCTCAACATGCTGCATCACATTTCGCCGCGCGGCCATGGCGACCCCGTTTGTGTGTTGCTGACGCCGGGCTGCCACAACAGCGCGTATTTCGAGCATTGTTATCTCGCCCGGGAAATGGGGATTGAGATTGTCGAGGGCAAGGACCTCGTGGTGATTGATAAATTCGTTTACATGCGCACGACGCGCGGCTTGATGCGAGTGGACGTGATTTACCGCCGGATTGATGATGACTTCATTGACCCCGTGGTTTTCCGCAAAGATTCGGTGTTGGGCGTTCCCGGCTTGATGAATGCTTACCGGGCGGGGAATGTGTCCTTGGCCAATGCGGTGGGCACCGGAGTGGCGGATGACAAGGTCATTTACTATTTCGTGCCGCGAATGATCGAGTATTACCTCGGGCAAAAGCCGATTTTGCCGAATGTGCCGACGTATTTGGCGTCTGAGGAGGCGGACATGAAATTTATTTTGGCGCATTTGCCCGAGTTGGTGGTGAAGGCGGCGAATGAGTCCGGCGGTTACGGCATGTTGATGGGGCCGACGGCGAGCAAGGATGAAATTGCCATGTTCCGTGAGCGGATCTTGGCAGACCCGCGCAACTACATCGCGCAGCCAGTCATTTCGCTTTCGCGCTCTCCCACTTGGTGTGATGGCACCATGCAGGGGCGTCACATCGACCTGCGGCCCTACATCATTTATGGCAACGAAGTCAAAATCGTGCCGGGTGGTCTGACGCGCGTTGCGCTGACGAAAGACTCTCTCATTGTAAATTCATCCCAAGGCGGAGGAAGCAAGGACACTTGGGTGCTCCGCCACTGAAAAACCATTATGCTTTCCCGAGTTGCGAATACACTTTATTGGATGGTCCGTTATGTGGAACGGGCGGATAACTTGGCGCGCCTGATCGACGTGAACCAACAACTTTTGTTGGACTTCGAGCGCTTGGATTCCGAGCGCCTGCGTGGGTTTTGGCAGCCGATCATTTTGAGCACGGGTGACGAGGAGGCCTTCAGTGATCTTTATGACGACGCTGGGAGCGAGGAGGTGATCCGCTTTTTGACGGATGACCGGCGGAATCCCAACAGCATTCGTTCGTGCATTGCCTTGGCGCGTGAAAATGCGCGGACTGTGCGCGACCAGCTGTCGGATGATTTGTGGGAGGAATTGAACGCGCTGTATTTGTTTTCCCGCTCGGATGAGGCGTCGCGCTTGTTGGATGCCGATCCTCCGCGGTATTATGAAAACATCCGGCGCTCGGCGGTCACGTTTTTAGGGATTGCCGCGTCCACCACCTCGCGGAACGAAGCGTGGCAGTTCATGGATCTCGGGCGTTTCTTGGAGCGTGCGGACAAGACAACGCGGTTTTTGGATGTTTCCAGCTATTTGCCGACTTCCAGCGAGTCTGGAGATGGGGTTTCCCCGGCGGTTTTGCATGGCACGGCGATTTTGCGGTCGTGCGGGGCGATGGGTGCGTTTCGCTCCGAGCAGCGTGAGATCACGGTGCGCGGGGTGACGGAGTTTTTGATTTTCGCCAAGGACTTCCCGCGGTCGGTGCGGTATTGCATCGAACGCGTGGATTCCGCCTTGCACATGATTTCCGGCACTGCGCGAGGTAGCTTTTCCAACGATGCCGAGCGTGAGGCCGGGCGGCTCTTGGCCGAGTTGAATTTTGGTTCAGCCGAGGATATTTTTGCGTTAGGTTTGCATGAATATCTTGACGCGCTTCAAGGAAGATTCAATCACATCAGCGGCGAGATTTTCGAGACCTTTGTGTTGATGCCGGAGCGCATCGAAATGAGCCCGGGCCAGCGGCTTCCTACACTCTCCGATGTCGCCGCGTGGCAGATGGAGCAACAACAACAGCAACAACAGCAGTAGCAGTGAGTGAATTTGTCGAGCCGATCCAAACGACGGTCGGAATGCGTCTATCTGTTCTGCACCGGACCACCTTTCATTATGGGATGCCGGTGTCACACAGCGTCAACACCCTGCATTTGGAGCCGCGGACCTTTCCGTATCAGAAGACCTTGGCGGCCTTGATCCGGGTGATCCCGGCGACGCGTCTGCGGCGGTTTACCGATCTTTTTCAAAACATCACGCATCACTTTGAGCTGCCACAGGCGCACGGGCGTTTGGAGATTGAGAGTCGGATCAAGGTTCAGAATTTGCCCTTGGATATTTCGCAAGCGAGTCGGGAGGCGACGGCTTTGGAATATCGGGATTCGTCAGTTCGTGAGCGGATTTGGCCGTATTTGCAGGAAAGCCGGCGGGTTTCGCACTATCCGGAAGTGTGGCGGCAGGCGGTGGATGTGACGCGGGACCACGCTTCAATTTACCAGAAAACCTGCGCGGTGATGGATTGGATTCACCATGAGTTCTCGTATGAAGTCGGGGTGACCGGGGTGAATACGCATTTGGTTGAGGCATTTCAAATGCGGCGAGGGGTTTGCCAGGATTTCACGCATGTGATGCTGGGCTTGTGCCGGGCGGTGGGAATTCCCGCACGTTATGCCTCGGGCTACCTTTACAATGGCCCCTTGGATCGCTTGGTGGGTGCGCAGGCGTCCCATGCTTGGGCTGAGGTTTACCTGCCCGAGGCTGGGTGGATCGGTTTTGACCCGACCAACAACACCTTGGCGGATGAGCGGTATGTGAAAATCTCGGTGGGGCGTGACTACGAGGATGTCGCGCCGGTGCGTGGAAATTACCACGGCACCGGAAGCTGCCGGATGGAGGTGCAGGTTGAGGTGGAGAAATTGGCCGGTTAGTCAGCGCTCGGCGGCTTTGGCGATTTGAAGGAGCTTGGCCTCGCCGAGGTGTGGTGCGAGGATTTGCAGGCCGACGGGGAGATCGTGGCCGCCGTCGAAGTCGGTGCTGCCGCAGGGGATTGAGATTCCCGGAATGCCAGCAAGGTTGGCGGCAAGCGTGAAAACGTCCGAAAGATACTCGTGGAGGGGATCTCCGGAGAATCCACCGATTTTTCGCGCCGGGCTGGGGGCGACGGGAGATAGGATGGCATCGACCTGGCAGAACGCATTTTCAAAGTCGCGGCGGATCAGGGTGCGGACCTTTTGGGCGCGGCTGTAGTAGGCGTCGTAGTAGCCGGAGGAAAGCACGTAGGTGCCGAGGATGATGCGGCGCTTGACCTCGGGGCCGAAGCCTTGCTCGCGAGATTTTTTGTAAAGATCCAGGATGTCGGCCGGGTTTGCCGCACGGTGACCGTAGCGGATTCCGTCGAAACGGGAGAGATTGGACGAGGCTTCTGCCGGGGCGATGACGTAGTAAGTGGCGACGGCGTGCTCGGTGTGAGGGAGTGAGATTTCGACGATTTCAGCGCCTTGGGCGGCGAGAGCTTGGATCGCGTTTTCCACGTTTTTGCGGACGCCGGGATCGATTCCCGCGCCGAAGTATTCCTTGGGGATGCCAAGTTTGAGGCCTTTGACGCCGTCATTGAGCGTGGCGAGGTAATCCGGGACGGGGGCGTCGAGGCAGGTGGAGTCGAGAGGGTCCCCGCCGGCGATGGCTTGGAGGATGAGGGCCGCGTCTTCGACCGTCTGGGTGAGAGGCCCGATTTGGTCGAGTGAGGACGCGAAGGCGACCAAGCCGTAGCGTGAGACGCGGCCGTAAGAAGGCTTGAGGCCAACGACTCCGCAGTGTGAGGCGGGTTGGCGGATGGAACCACCGGTGTCCGAGCCAAGCGCGGCGATGGCGGTGAGATCCGCGACGGCGGCGGCCGAACCACCGGATGAGCCGCCAGGGATGCGGGCGGGATCGCGGGGGTTGCGGGTGACTTGGAGTGCGGAATTCTCCGTGGCAGATCCCATGGCAAACTCATCCATGTTGGTGCGGCCGAAGGGGATGGCCCCTGCGGCGCGGAGTTTGCGGATGACGGTGGCGTCGTAGGGTGAGATGAAATTTTCCAGAAACTTCGAGCCACAGGTGCAGGGTTGGCCGAGGACGTTGATGTTGTCCTTGATGGCGATGGGGATGCCGCCGAGTGGGAGGCTAAGATCGGCTTCGGCCGCCTCGGCGAGGGCGGACTCAAGTTGGTGCGAGAGATAGGCACCGGTGTTGCCGTCGCGGGTGGTGATTTCTCCTGCGAGTTGGTGGAGGATGGCGGCGGGGGTGGTTTCCGCGGCGAGGAGTTGCCGACGTAGCTGGGCGATGGTCATGGGAAAGGCTTTGAACTTGAACGTTGAAGGCGGTGGTATGGGCGGGTCAGGCGTCGGTGACGACTTTGGGAACGCGGATTTGGCCTTGGGCTTGGTCCGGGGCGTTGAGCAACACGGCGGCGGCGCTCAGGCTGGTGTGCGGGGTGTCGTCGCGCATTTTTCCAAAAATTTCGGTGGCGTGCGCGGTGGGGTCGATGCCGGAAATTTCGAGTTTCGAAAGGGCTTCGACGTGATTGATGATTGCTTCGAGCTGCGGCTGGAAGGTGGCGACTTCCTCGTCGGTGAGTTCGAGGCGGGCGAGGTTGGCGACGTAGCGGACGTCGATGTTGCGTTGCGACATGGGATGGAGCGTCAGGAAGTGGCGGGAATTTTCCAAGTGCCAAGTGCGGTTGGCGGAAAAGAGCTTGGCGAGGGTTTAGGGAGCGAGCAGGCGATCGAGGGTTTTGCGGGTGGCCTCGGCCTTTTCAGGAAGTTTTGCGCTGAGGAAAGCCTTTTCAAGGCCACGGAGAGCTTGGTGGTCGTTGGGAAAGGCGGTGAGCGCGCGCTCGTAGGCGGCGATCGCGTCATTCGGTTGGTTTTGTGCTAGGAAAAACTCGCCGAGGTGGATGGGCATAGGGGTGAGAACCATGGGAGGGAACATCAGGGGAGCGTGGCCTTGGCTGTCAGCGGCAGCGGCGAACCAATTGTAAGCGGTGCCGATGCGGTCTTGCGGGCCAAGCAGGACGATGCGTCCGCGGAGGCTACCGGCGAGGGTTTCGAGGGCGCGGAATGCGCGGTTCCAAGCGGAGCGCTCGCCTGCGGCACTGGCAGCTTGCTGGGTTTTCGCCATGTTTTCCCCGTGGAAGGCGAGCGCGTTGAGGGCCTCGCGGGCTTTGGTGAGCTCGTTGGACTCGATGAGCCGCTGGGTTTCGAGGACAATGCGGAGGCCGTCACTCCACCAATGGGCAAGGGAGTTTTTGCGTTCTGCTTTGAGGGTCAGTGGCTTGCCCATGAAGGCGAGGGCGTCGCTGGCGTCGCCGGGGAGACCGCGGTGGAGCAGGAGTCGGGCGACGAGGGTTTCGGCATCCCAAAAGATCAGGCGGGCCCCGGGCGAGTCACTGCGGTCCTTGGGGTAGGGGGTTTGGGCGATTTCCTTGGCGGCTTGGATTGCGGCCTCGGCCTTGCCGACTGAGTTGAGGGCGACGATCCGGTAGCACTCGGACTTCAGCCATTCTGGGCAATCCGCAGCGCTGACGGATTGGGATTTCATCCACTCCGTGAAAGCTTCCGTGGCGTCGGTGAAGGATTTTAGCGCATTTTTGTGGTCGCCGCAGCGCCATTGGAAGTGGCCGACGAGGTGCGCGTGGGGTGGGTAGTTTGGAGAAATTTCGTGGAGTTTGCGAGCGAGGTCCATCGAGTTGACAAGGTCGGGTGCCTCGGCGCGGATGCTGAGGAGTGCGTTGAGTGGGACCGGGCTGAGCGGGTGCTTCTTGGTGAGGGCCAGCAGGTTTTTTTCAGCGGTTTCTTGGCCGGCGCGCGGGAAGCCAAGCTCGTCGTAGCCATCCCGGCCAAACAGGGCGGCAAAGATCGGGGATTGCAGGTCGTTGGGAAATTTCTCGGAGATGATTCGATATGCGTTGGCGGCACCTTGCGGGCCGTCTTCGAGGAATTTGACGATCCCGTAGGCGTATCCGCGTTCCAGTTCGCTGCCGTTTCCTTTGTTGATTAGGTGAAGCAGGCGTTCGGTTGCTGCGGCGCGGGCCTCGACGGTTTCCGGGGAGGGGCTGAGCAGCGTCATCAGCATGCCCCAATGGGCGAGCAAGCACTCTGGATCCTCGCGCATGGCGGCGGCAAAATGCCGACTCGCTTGGAACTCCCATGCGCCGTGGAGGTGGTTGATTCCTTGGTTGACGTGGGTTTGGGCTTGGTCCGTGGCTGCGGTGACAGCCATTTGGATGCCTTGTGGGAAATCGGTGATTGAGGGTGCAGCCAGGGCTTTGACCGAGCTGGGAATGGCTTCCTCCACCGAGCGAATTTCTTCGGCAGCGGCGATGATGCAGCCAGCAAGCAGTCCCATGATCACGCGCAATTTCATGTTGGCACCATGCCCATGTCACCGCACACAGACCAAGCAAAATGACGCTGGCGTGGGTTCGCAAAATCCGTTTAGGCTCCGGCCATGAAGCTTGGAGTTATTGGATGTGGCAAGATGGGCACCGCGTTGATTCAAGGTGCGATTCGCTCAGGGTTGGTTACGGCGGGCGATGTGACGGGGTGCGATCCATACGAAAAATCGCGGGTGGATTTTGTGGCGGCGACTGGTGCACAAGCACTTGCAGACTTGCGCGAGCTTGCTGCGGGGGCGGAGGTCATTCTTCTCTGCACCAAGCCACTGGATGTTCCGGCGGCGCTTGCGGAGTTGGCCGAGTTGGCGGCGGGTGCGCCTCGCTTGGTGATTTCAATCGCTGCGGGAGTGACCTTGGCGGCCTTGGAGGCGGCGGCGACGGAGAATTTTCGAATCATCCGAGCGATGCCAAACACGCCGGCCTTGGTCGGGCATGGTGCGGCTGGCTACTGCCTTGGCTCGCGTGCGACGGCGGCGGACGGGCAGACTGCGCAAGCGTTGTTGGGCGCGGTCGGGCTGGCGGTGCAAGTGCCTGAGCGCTTGATGGATGCGGTGACCGGGCTGTCAGGCAGCGGTCCGGCCTACATCTATGTGGTGATCGACGCGCTGGCGGATGGTGGAGTGCGGGCTGGCATTCCTCGGGCGGATGCGGTGCGGCTTGCGGCGCAGACGGTTTTTGGAGCTGCGGCGATGGTTTTGGAAACGGGCGAGCATCCGGCGGTGCTCAAGGACATGGTCACCTCGCCGGGCGGAACAACCATCGCTGGCTTGGCGGAATTGGAGCGTCATGGCATGCGCTCCGCGTTGATTGAGGCGGTGGGTGCGGCGACGCGCCGTGCCACGGAGCTTGGCGCGTGAATTCTCGGGCAGGTCGGCCGATTTTGGACTTTCCCCGGCGTGTCTTGGCTCTATGGTCTCGGCCATGACACATCGGCTCATTGTTCTCGCGCTTGCTTCGGCATCCGCTCTTCATGTTTCCTCGTGCGGGCCGGACGTGGATTTGCCGATCATGGCGGGCAACACCCAGGCGGCGGCAGCCGAGGGTGAGATGCTCTTCATCAAGGCAAAAGCGGCTGACGACGCGGGAAAAGTGCGGCAGGCAATCAAGTTGTATGACCGGACGGCCACTCGTTTTCCGTTTGCCGCCTCCGCTGCGCAGGCCCGGTTCCGGCAAGCTGAACTGCTTGAGCAAAAAGGAGATGTGCAGGCTTCATTCGAGGCATACGACCAATTTCTCTCACGCTTCCAAGGCAGTGGACTCTACACCACTGCCTTGAATCGGCAGGCGGCCATGGCGCAGGCTGCGGCGGACGGCGACGTGAAGTCGAGCATGCTGGGGCTGAAAACCCGGCTCTCGTTGGAAAAAACCGTGGAGATGCTCGGCAAGTTGCGTGACAATGCGCCGAAGTCGGCCACCGCGGCCAAGGCGCAATTTACCATCGGCCAACTTTATGAGGGCAAGCAGAAGGGGAAGCTCGCGATCGAAGCCTATCGTCAGTTGGTTCGCGACCATGCAGGCAGCTCGCAGGCACCTGAGGGACTTTTCCGTGTGGGCTTGATCTTGATGGAAGAGGCGGATCGTGGAAACCAAAACCAGGCAAATCTGGATCTCGCCCGCGAGGCATACCAAGATTATCTCATCCAGTATCCCGGGCATTCGCGGAATGCGGAGGCGCGGAAAATGTTGGCGAATTTGGGAAATCGCGACCTTCAGCGCTCATACGATATTGCAGAATTCTACCAGAAGACTGGCAAGTTGGAATCGGCCAAGGTGTATTACCGCGACATCGTCACTCGTTCGAAGTCTGGGGCCTTGCATGACCAAGCGCGCGCGCGTCTCAAGGAGTTGGGTGAGTGATTTTCTAGATCGTTTTCTTATGAAATTTTTCAGCTTGTTTGCCGTCTCGGTTTTGTTTGCCTCGTGCGCTGGCTATCAGCTGGGAGGCACCAAGCCCGCATCACTCACGCAGGTGAGGAACATCACAGTGCCGATGTTTGGCAACTCAACCTTGCATCCGCGCGCAGAGGTTTTTGCCACCTCTGCAGTGGCGAATGCGTTGGTGCAGGATGGAACTTATCAGATTTCTAACTTGGATCAGGCAGATGCGGTTTTGGAGGGAACCTTGCGCAGCATTGATTACTCGACGATTCGTGGCACGCGTCTCGACACCGAGTTGCCGGAGGAACTGGCCAACCGGGTTTCGCTGGATTGGACATTGCGCGATGCGAGGAATCCGCTGAAGATTCTCGCTTCTGGAAATTCATTTGGCCGCAGCCAGTTGTTTGTCTCGTCCAATCTTCAAACAGCTAGGAACAATGCCTTGCCTGAAGCGCTTGAGCGCGCGGCGGAGGCGCTGGTATCACAATTGGCGAATGGTTATTGAAGTTGGCTGTTAGCCATTGCGTTATTGGCTGAGAGTCACTCGGACTCGGTAGAAGCGTCTTGGGTTTGTGAGTTGGACTGGCAAGTCAATCACACGCTCGCTGCCGCTTCCTGCATAAGAACGCAGCGCGGTCCAAGAGCTTAAGTTCGTGCTGAACTCCACGGTGTAACTGCGCCCCGGGGTGGTGGGGAATTTTAACTGGCCCATGCCGTCCGCCGCACTTGGGTGGGTGTAGCTGATTCGATAGACTGAACTGGCATCATCGGGATCGCTGCCAAAGGTGAGTTCATCGGAGTCTCGAATGCCGTCGTTGTCGTTGTCATCATCCGAGACATCCGGAATTCCGTCGCCATCCCGGTCGGTCAAAAAGGTCACGCTTAGATTGTCAATCGCGATGCCTTGGGAGCGCTTGCTTGAGTCGATGAGGGATTGGCCGTGATTGATTTGACCCATGCTGGATGGACCGAGAATTTTGGACCAAGTGAAGTCATTTTTGCTCGCTCCGCTGCCGATGAGTCCCAGCGCGTTTTGGCCAATGGGATCGGTGCCGTCTTGAGAAACGCCTATCGGTTTTGATGAGATCGACGCGTCAGTTGGGAGCCCGCCGACTCCTGAAAACGTGCCTTCGTAGGATAATAAATCGAGCAATTGTCCGGTGACTCGGTTCATCACGCCGATGCCGTCGGGTGAGCCATTCTGGATGGAGGGGATCTGGGCGGAAAAAATTCGGAAGCCGTTGATCGTGCTTCCTAACGAAAATTTGGGGTCGGCGAGGTTGTGAGTTCCATAGACGTTTCCATCAGCTCCGTTGTAGAGTCGGATATCGATGTCAGCTAGATTCCCGCTGAATCCCGGTGCTACCAAAACTTCGATGAATTCACCGGCATCTGCGCCGACATTGTCATAGTGGAATTCGTTTACAAAAACATCATTGCTTGGCGGTCCACCGCCCGGGCCTTGGGTGAAGTTGAAGCGGATTTCAAATGATGCATTTGGCGGGATGTTTAGACCACCCAAGGTGAGGGATTTGGTTTCGGAAAATTCTCCATGGCTCAGTCCAAGGCTCGTCTGAGTCCGTGCCTCGAAGCTCAGCGAGGGCAGCGGCATGGTGTTTCCTTCGATGATCAAATCGACGGTGATTCGGTCCGCTGTTCCCTCGTGAATGACGCGCCATTGTTCCGCGTGATAGGAGATTTCTAGGGCGGTGAGTTTTCTGCTAGATTGATTGGTGAAGCGGCTGCTGATGCTTTGATCGCCGCGTTCTGGCAGGAAGCCTGGTGCGCGGTCGGTGATGGGGCCGTAGGCGCGGAAGCCGGGGATTGATGATTCCCCGAGATCGCTGCCTAACCAGTTTCCGGCTTGATCGCTCCATGGCGCAGGTGGATGCGTGCCTGAAAAGCCATCAAAATTTTCGGTTACGGATTGGCCGGCAGCTGTGAACGAGTAGGGGCCATCGACATCGGTGACGACAAGCATCGCGCTGTCAGGATCGTAGTTGGTGGCGCTCGCGGTGAAGCTAACACTTCGAGGCGGGTCTTGGATGAAATTGCGACGGGTGATCACCGTCACACTTGCAGAAGTCTGGCCAGGAGGGATGCTCAGAGTGGAGGTGGATGGATTGGCCGTGTTCGGGTCGTCTGAATGTAGATTGATGACGACAGGGCTGCTGCGCGGAGCGGGCAAAGTGATGCTTAGGTTCGCGGTCCCAACAGCCGAGTCCTCGCGGACCGAATTTGATGATAGGGCGAGGCTTAGATTTGGAAATTCCTCATCCAGTTCGAAGTCTCCAAAGACGGCATAGTGGTCAGAGGCTGTCGCGCTGGTGCCGGCAGCCAAGGGCGCACCTGATTTTGGCAGGCCGAGACTGTTGGATGTATCATGCACGGAGTTGTAGATTTCCGTGGTGAGCGGGCGCCCGGCGATGGCGGGGGAGACGAGGAAAAGATCGATCACCGAGCCGCTTTGAAAGGTCGCTTTAGAACCATTCAGCTGGCGGGGATCAAGCCGGATGACACTTGGGTTTGAAAAGTAGCTGAGTGGGTTGTTTGAGTAGCTCAGCGGCAGACTGAGGTCGGTGCCGAGCACAAAGCTGCCGATGAGGTCAGGTGGCAGAGCATTGAATGTTAGGTTGCTGGAAGATAGATTGAAGTCTCCCAGGATGATGAAATTGTCGTCCTCGGTCAGTTCTTGTTCGCTCAAGAATTGCGTGAGGCGCTGCATTTCAACGCAGCGGCGGAAACGGTCGGCGCTGGTGCTGCCAGCTTTGAGGTGTCCGGAAATTAAAAGCGGATCGTTTGAGCTGCCGGGGATGTCCACTTTAACCGCCGGCATCAAGCGAGTGATTTCCTTGGCGCCGATGGGTGAGCGAATCACTTGAGTGCTTACGAAAGGGTGGCGTGATAGAAAGGCGACGCGCAGGCTGGTATCGAGCGGACCTGGTCGTGATTCTGGTGGTGGGCTGGCAGCCACCGGGGCGATGTAGATGAAAGGGTAGCCCAATTCCGTAGCCAGTGTGGAGAGGTGGTTCGGGTTGCCCGAGAGGTCGGCCGAATGCACTTCTTGGAGAGCCACCACGTCCGCGTTGATCCGTTGCAGGACATCGCGGACTTTTTTAAAATCTTCCGTCGTAGGAGCGCCAAGGCTGAAGTTCGGGTATCCTTCGCTGGTGAAATGCGCGCCGATGTTGTAGGTGGCGGCCCGGAATTCGACTGCCGGCGAGGTGGTGGCAAGCGCCAAGCACAGACCCACCATGAGCTGTAACTTGTTAGGCTGCGGCTGTTTGGTGTTGATGAGACCGGCAGGGGGGCTGACCTTTGTCATGCGGACCTTCCCACTCTGCATGAATTTCTCATTGCTCCAAGCATCATCGCAAAGAGGAAGCTAACATTTGTTTCTTTCTTGCGCATGAACAGGTCGAACGGATTTATAAATTTGTTAGATAAATAACAGTGTCGAGAACCCCATCAAGCAGTTCGGAGAACTGCAGGGAGGAACGCTAAGATTGAAGCGAGTGATGGGAGACAGTGTGAGCGATTG
>JBILPN010000357.1:0-4430 GCA_044373865.1 Luteolibacter sp.
TTCCCCGCCGTCGCGTCCCCGCCGTGGCCGGGTCAACCAGACGGGCGCGGAGCCGCACCAGGACCTGCCCATAGCATTGCCCAGCACGCAAGTGCCAGAGCGTTCGCAAGTAGCGGGAAAACTTCATCAACCATCCAAGGGATTGGCGCGGCTGGCGGGCAGCCCGTGAATCATCGCAGCTTCACCGCCCAGCTGGACGACTCGACCACTTGATCGAGCGGGATCGGGGACGCGCCCGCCCCGGCAACCGCCTTCAGGAATGCTTGCAGACACGCCACGTGCCCCTTGTTCTGGCCGAAGCCGCCGCCCTGCTTCGCGAAGCCCTTCCAACCCCACCCGCGGAGCACGCGGAAATTGTCGAGCTGCAGGATCCGGCCGCCACCGAAAACTTCGAACCGCTCCTTCGGAAAGCCCTTGTCGCCGGTCGCCAGATAGTGGATCGCCCCGATCGACCCGTCGGCGAAGGCGAGGCTGATCGTGGCCGTGTCGCGGGTCCGCCCCGCGGCCCCGCCCAGATAGGTGATCCGCGCCTCGTCGATCGGCATCCCCGCCCAGTCCCGGAACAAATCGATGAAATGGCAGGCTTCGCCCACGATCCGTCCACCGCCGATCTCCGGATCCTGCGTCCAGTGATCCGCAGGAATCGCCCCCGCATTGATGGTCGCCACGAACGACTTGGGGCCGGGCAGCCCGGCGAGCAGCGACTTTACCTTGAGCGCGAGCGGCGCGAAGCGGCGGTTGAAGCCCACCATCAGGATCTTGCCGGACGCCCGCGCCGCGGCTTCGATCGCCGCGATCTCGTCCAAGGCCAGCGCCAGCGGCTTCTCGACGAAGACGTGCTTGCCGGACTCAAGAGCCGCCAGCACCTGCCGCGCGTGGGCATTGTGCCGGGTGGTGATGAGCACCGCGTCGGTGTCCGGATCGGCCAGCAAGCTGGCGGTGTCGGTGGAAGACACCTCGAATCCGAACTTCTTGGCGGCATGTGCTGCACTTACTCCGCCAGCGGAAGCGATGATGCGCCGCCGCACCGGAGCGCCCTTCATCGCTGGCAACAAGGTGCGCGTCGTAAAGTTCCCCGCCCCGATCACCGACAGCCGAACCTGGCCGACGGCCGCCCCAGCAGGAGGAGGCGGATTGTGATCCACCTGCCGCGCGAGCTTGGGGTCAGAGGTCGGAGTTTCGGAGATCGGAAGTTCGGAGGATGAAGATTCACTGAGCGTTCCCTCAGCATCTCCAATTTCAACTTTCAGCTTTTCAGCATCCTCTTCCCCGTATTCCAAAACAATCCCCATCGCCTTGCCCGCCGCCACCGTCGCATAGGCCTCAAGCGCGTTCTCGATCCGGTAGCGATGGCTGATCAGAGGCGCGACGTCGATCTTGCCCTCGGCCATCATCTGAAGCACCGCCTCGAAATTGCGCTGCTCCGTCCAGCGGACGAAGCCGATCGGGTAGTCCAGCCCTTGATCCTCATACGCCGGATCATAACGCCCGGGACCGTAAGAGCAGGAGACCTGGAAACTGAGTTCCTTCTTGTAGAATTCATCACGGCTCAACTTCAGCCCGGTGACGCCGACTAAGACGATGCGTCCGCGCTGCCGACACATCTGAGCGGCCTGCGAGACTGGCGCATCGGAAGATGTCGAAGCGGTGATGATCACCCCGTCAACCCCTCGGCCCTGAGTCCACGCTTGGGCGTAGGCGACCGGATCAGCCCCAGATGACACGTCGAGTGCTTCCGCTCCAAATTGGCGGGCCAGCTCGCATTTGCGCCCGTCAAAATCCAAACCCAGCACCCGGCAGCCGTTGGCACGCAACATCTGCACCGTCAGCAGTCCAATTAGCCCCAGGCCAGTTACAACAACCGACTCGCCGAGGGTTGGAGCTAGAAGCCGAATCCCTTGAAGTCCAATCGCGCCGACCACCGTGAACGTCGCGGCCTCGTCTGAGACTCCATCCGGAATCTTCGCGCATAAAGAGTGCGGAACCGAAACGACCTCCGCGTGTGCGCCATTCGATAGCACACGATCACCTACGGCAAATCCCGCCGCGCCGCCGATGTCCGAGACGGTCCCCGCGTTGCAATACCCCAAGGGGATCGGTTGGTCCAGTTTTGAGCGCACCGCATCCAGCGTGGGGAACAGCCCATCGGTCGATACCTTTTGCAGGACCTGCTTTACCTTGTCGGGCTGCGAACGCGCCTTGGCGATCCAACCTGCCTTACCGAAATCGACAAGCATCTTTTCGGTGCCTAAGGACACGAGAGACGCGTGGGTTCTAATTAGCGCGTTGCCATGGCGGCCTCCAGGTGCTGGCACATCGGCTAGAAGTGTTTCGCCGTTTCCTAAATTCTGTAAAATTTGCTTCATGGTCTTCGTGTGGCTCTCGCCACCAATGCGTCCTTATCTCCCCGATTCGGATAGTTTATCAAGACAGCACGGTAAACACCCTTGAAGACAAACAAACTGCCCGCCGCAGCACCAATGGTGCCGAATCGTCGAATTAGATCTTCGATATCTGCCAGTGTGCCAGCACCACCCATGACAGTCATCGGTAAGCTGATTGCCTTCCTAATCCGGTCCACAAGCTCAATGTCATATCCTTTCATGCCTCCATCGCTATCAATCGAATTGACGACCACTTCCCCTGCGCCAAGATCTTCCACCTTCTTTGCGAATTCGACCGGATCTAGACCAGTGGATCTCCGGCCATTGTGAGTGAAGACCTCGTAGCGGCGTCGAAGCCCCGCTCTCTTGACGTCGATGACTACAACCATGCTTTGACTCCCAACTCTCGAAGCCGCATCAGAGATTAACATTGGATTTTGCACCGCTGCCGCACTCAGAGCGACCTTCTCCACGCCCAAGCCGATGATCTTCTCGATCTGCTCAGCAGATGTCACGCCACCTCCATAGCATAACGGCATGCGGCACTCAGCTGCAAGCTTGGTGATCAGGCCGTAGTCGGGTTTACGTTGCTGGGTCGTGGCATCGATGTCTAGCACCGTCAACTCATCTACTTCCTTCTCGTTGAAAATACGTACGGCGTTGATCGGGTCACCAACATACTTCGATTCACCAAACCGGATGGTCTTTACCAATCCCGAGTTTCTGACTAATAGACAAGGAATAATTCTTGGACGCAGCATTTTAGAGTTCGGCGAAGTTTTTCAAAAGTTGAACACCCCAGTGGTGGCTCTTTTCGGGGTGGAACTGTGCCCCGAAAACGTTCTCCTTTCGAACGCAGGATGTAAAGACGCCATTATAGTCAGTTTTCGCTAGGACATCCGCCGGATTGTTCGGAGAAAAGTAATATGAGTGTAGGAAATAGAAGCGGGGATCAGAAATCCCACTAAACAGGCAACCGCTATCCACAGGCACCACATCATTCCACCCCATATGTGGTAACCTAGCCCCTGGCGGGAAAGCCGAGTCGTCGAACCGTTTAACCTCCGCATCGATCCACCCCAGCCCTGACATCCTTCCTTCATCGCTGGAGCGAGCCATCATCTGCATTCCGACGCAGATACCGAGCACTGGCCGCTTCTGCACCATTACAAGATCATCCAAACATTCGCGCATGCCGGAAGACGCGAGCAACTGCATGGCCCAATCAAAGGCCCCGACTCCGGGAAGGATGATCCTCTCCGCCTTTCTCAGCTCCACTGGTGAGCTGGCAAGGGACACCGGGATGTTAAGACGCCCATAGATATTTGTGATAGCTTTGAGGTTACCCACACCATAGTCAACGAGCGCAATCATCGCTTCCCTCCGATCTCCACATTCAGCATCTTAAGCACACGGGCACCCCAGTTGTAGATCTGACGCTGCGACTTGTAGTCTCTATAGGTTTTCTTCGGCAGCTTTATATAGCTGACAAGCTCGTCGGCCGATATACCTAGCTTGCTAGCGACGAATTCTATGTCCCTACCGATGGTCGCCGCGTCGTAAGACGGTTGCTCAAGCTTCTTCAGGGCATCAGCCCGGGTCATTTGACCGGTCAGGATGAGGCTAGAATACTGAACACGCCTCACGTCATAGCCGAACCTCTCAGGTAGCCAATAGCTCTCATAAAATTTAGTAAAACGCGACTCAAAGTGCTTTTGCGGATAGGGCTGCCAACCGAACTTCTCGATCAGTAAGTTCATTGCGTCCTCTTTTACATAATCGACGTAGTCGAGCGGCCGGAAGATTTTAATCCTCCTTACATAAGGAAGATAAACCTTGTGCCACAAAATAGAGGTAACAGGATAGTTCACGAGAGGTCGCGAGCCATGGCACCGATGGATATCTCGAAGCTGCACTGAATCCGATTGGTAGTACATCCACTCCAAGGGATTTCTAACGCACTCAGTAGAGAGGTTGCCGCCTGTCAAAATGTGATTGACCTTGTACCGCGCCGCAAACTTATACATCATAGCAAAGAACGCATGA
>JBILPN010000358.1:0-4421 GCA_044373865.1 Luteolibacter sp.
CCAAAGGCGCGGAAGCCGTAAGTGCAGCAGACCTAAGCTACTCCATCGAAACCTCATCCACTCTCGCTGCGGATTCATGGAGCACCGTCACTCCCGACACCAACAACGACTCGATCATCAGCTTCACACTTCCTGCAAGCCCAAGCGGCAAGCTCTTCGCTCGCCTCAAGGTCGTCAAGTGATCCCCATCACCTTGCCAGTTCGCTAGGAAACCGTCACGGCCATGCCCACCCCAGGGCATGGCCGTTTTCCGATCTCCATTCCCCTTTCTTGCAATCTCGGGCGTTCGGGACTTTGTTTTGGCCATGCAAAACACACTCACCACGGAGAAGCTCGCCACCTTGGAAAGGCGAATGCTTGCCCTTGGAATCTCGGACTCTCAACTGTTGGAAAAATTCGTCCGCGGCTCGGGCGCGGGCGGCCAAAAAATTAACAAAACTTCCAACTGCGTCTTCCTCAAGCACCTCCCCTCAGGAGTCTGCATCAAATGCCAGGTCGATCGCTCACGCGAAATGAACCGCTTCGTCGCACGCCGCGAACTTTGCGAACAACTCGAAGCGATCCGCGATGGCAAAGCCGTAGCCAAAACTCAAGCCATCGAGAAAATGCGCCGTCAAAAACGCCCACGCTCACGCAATTCGAAACTCCGCTCCGTCGCTGACAAGCGCATCCTGTCCCAAAAGAAATCCCTCCGCCGCTCACCCTCTAACGAGTAAACGAAACGTCTGCATTCCTCCCAAGCCCTCCCCCGTCTCAATCCTCAATCCGGATCGACTTCGGATCCCAATCAATCGCTGGAAACTCCATCCCCAGCCCCTTCATGGTGTCCAACATGATGCGCGCCACGCACAAATTCCGATACCACTTCCGGTCCGCCGGAACCACATACCACGGTGCCAAATCCGTGGAGGTCTTCGAAATCACATCTTCATAGGCCTCCATAAACTCACTCCACCTGGCGCGATCCGCCAAATCATCCGGGTTGAATTTCCAATGCTTCGACGGATTCTGCAAGCGTGACTCCAAGCGCCGCTTCTGCTCGTCCTTCGAAATATGCAGGAAAATCTTCACAATCGTCGTGCCCTCCTCCGCCAACATCCGCTCAAACTCAATCACATGCCGCTGGCGGCGCTTCCAAACCTCATCCGGGAAAATCTTCTTCACGCGCACCGCAATGATGTCCTCGTAGTGACTCCTGTTAAAAATCACCAACTGACCCCGACTCGGAACCTGCGCATGCACCCGCCATAAAAAATCATGCGCCAACTCCTCCGCACTCGGCTTCTTAAAGGAACGGACATGAATCCCCTGCGGATCGATCCGTGAAAACACGTGCTTGATGCAACCGTCTTTCCCCCCAGTATCCATCGCCTGCATCACCACCAACACTCGGTGCTTGTTCTGCGCATACAATCGCTTCTGCAACTGCTGCAACTGGCTCTGCAACACATCAAACTGCGGCTCAAAATCCCCCTTGCCGTCCCCATCAAACAAAACTTTGTCACAGCTCTCCAACTGATCAAAACTCAACTTTGCCCCGGTTTTCACCCGGTATCGTTCCAACGCTCCTCTGACTGGCATGATCGTTTTATCCGCCCCCAAGCGCCTCATGACAAGCCCGGACTCCTCGAAGATGCGCCTTGTCACATTTTGGAGGTTGAATTTCAACGCTCCAAGCGCTGTCTTTCCCCGATGCCGACCGCAGGAAATTCTGAAACACGCCAAGGAACTGCGGAAAACCTCTTCACCGCCCTCCACATCGGTGCAAGCTCCGTCTCCATGATGGTCGCCGAGCGCGCTGCCGACGGCTCTTTAAGCCCCATCGACTTCCTCGAAAAACCCGCACCCGTCGCCCGCGATATCTTCCGCAGCGGCAGCGTCAGCCCTTCCACCACGGAGCGCGTCGTCTCCATCATCAAGGCCTACCAAAAATCACTCTCCGAACTCGGCCTCGACCCTCACGCGGTCACTCGCGCCGTCGCCAGCAACATCCTCAGCGAGGCCGTCAATCACGAAACCGTCATGAACCGCATCCGCATCGCATGCGGACTGAAAATCGGCACCATCGATGACGGCGAAATGACGCGCCTCATCTATCTAAAAACCCGCCGCCGCCTCCAACACCTCCCCGCCATGCGCAAGGACACCACCTTGGTCCTGCACGTCGGGCCCGGCAACACGCGCGCCCTGCTCTTTCAAAATGGCCTCATCACCCGCTACACCAGCTACCGCATGGGCACTCACCGCACACGCGAGGCGGTCGATGGCTCTCACGCTGAAGGCCCCGCCCTCCTCCGCGTCATCCGCGAACATGCCTACGGAAATCTCGCCCAAATCCGCTTCGACTTCTCCGACGTCACCATCGACGGAATCGTCATGATCGGCTACGAAATCCAATCCATCGCCCCCTCGCTCACTCGCTCAAATCAAGCCTGTTCCACCAAATCCTTCCGCCTCTTCACCGCAGACGCCGCAAACCTCAGCGATGTGGAACTGGTGAAGCGCTTCCAACTGGACTACCAAACCGCTGAGGCGCTCCTGCCCGCCCTAGAAATCAATCTCGCCATCGCGGAAACCCTGAAACTCAAGGAAATCCACATCCCGATCAGCGAATACGAGCAAGGCCTCCTCCACGACCTTCTCGTCTCACGGGAACTCACCGGTGCCTTCGCTGCGGAAGTCCTCCGCTCCGCTCGCATCCTTTCGGAACGCTACCAATCCGACCCCAGCCACGGCGAACACGTCGGGAATCTCTGCACTCGTTTCTTCCAAGAACTCGCCGATCTCCACCAACTCAATCCACACGACTTGCTTCTCCTCCAAGTCGCCGCCATTCTCCACGAAGTCGGCACCTACGTCAGCCCACGTGCTCACCACAAGCACTCGGAATACATCATCCTAAACTCGGAAGTCTTCGGCCTCGATCGCCTCGACGTCACGATCGTCGCTCTCGTCGCACGCTACCACCGCCACTCAGGACCACGCCTCGACCACCCCACCTACGGCGCACTCTCCACGGAAGACCGCATCCGCGTCTCCAAACTCGCCGCCCTCCTCCGCGTGGCCGACGCACTCGAACGCACTCACGCCCAACGCGTCTCACAACTGGAATTCCACCGCTCTCCCACCGCCCTCAGAATCCGCCTGCCCGGCCTCGCCAATGCCGCAGTGGAACGCCTCGCCATGGCTTCCAAGGCCGACCTCTTCGAACAAGTTTTCGGCCTCGCCGTCATCATCGACGAAGACAACTAATCTCCTCAAATTCCCGTTTTCACCACCTCGCGCCATGTCCACTCCCTACCTCAACCGCGAACTCTCATGGATCGAGTTCAACCAGCGCGTGCTCAATGAAGCCCTCCGCGAGGATCTTCCTCTGCTGGAACGCGTGAAATTTCTCGCCATCACCGCCTCAAATCTCGACGAATTTTTCCAAGTCCGCATCGGCGGACTCATGCTGCTCCGCCGCAGTGGCCGCAAAACCCCCGATGCCTCGGGGCTCACTCCCACCAAAAATCTGGCCTCCCTCCGCCAACGCATCCTGAAAATGAGCGCCGACCAATACTCGCTGCTCACCACATCCATCGTCCCGGCACTCGAGAAATCCGGCATCTTTCCTCTCCAAATCCAAGATCTTTCCACCTCACAAACCACCCAGGTCTCCGCCACCTTCCAAGATCTCATCTCTCCGCTCCTCACCCCTCTCGCCGTGGATCCCGCAGGCCCACCTCCCATGGTTCCGGCCCTCCAAATCATCGTCGCCTGCCGCCTCCTCGACCCTGAAACGCAATCCACACGCCACGCTCTCATCCCCATCCCAGATTCGCTCGGACGCCGCCAAACCGTGGCAACAGAGGACGGCTCCGTCGCATTCCTCCTCATCGAGGATCTCGTCGCCAATTGCGCTGAACAACTCTTCCCCGGTGAATCCGTCACCGCCACCACCGCCTTCCGCGTCACTCGCAACGGCGACATCGCCGTCCAAGAAGAAGACGCCATCGACTTTGCTGAAGAAATGGAGGACGTCCTCAGCGCCCGCCGCTTTGCCGATACCGTGCGCCTGGAAATCCGCTCGGACTCCCCGCGCGACCTCGCTCGCATGATCAAATCCGTCACCTCGGTCACGCCTCAGGAAATTTACCGCGTCGATGGACCGCCCGGCCTCGCCTCATTCATGGAACTCGCATTCCTCTCTGGATTTGATCACCTCCGCGACGCTGACTGGCCAGCCCAAAACTCACCTGCCATCACCCCCGGCACCTCGTTATTTGAAACCATCGCCAACAAGGACGTCCTACTTTTCCACCCCTACGAATCATTCGAACCCGTCCTCCGCCTCATCGAGGAAGCCGCCGAGGACCCCGACGTCATCGCCATCAAACAAGTCCTCTATCGCACCGCCCGCAAATCCAGAATCATCGACG
>JBILPN010000359.1:0-4402 GCA_044373865.1 Luteolibacter sp.
GTTTCTCACCAAAATGCGCGAAATCCAGCAACGCTCATGGCACACGCCTGAGTCGTTTGAGGAGGCTAACAAACTCCTCCGCCACTGGCTCAAGGAAGCGCTTAAGGCAAAAACCGAAATGGTCGAGGCCAACCTCCGACTCGTCATCTCGATCGCGAAAAAATACACCAACCGCGGCCTCTCGTTCCTCGACCTCATCCAAGAAGGCAACATGGGCCTGATGAAGGCGGTGGAGAAATTTGAATACCGCCGCGGTTACAAGTTCTCAACCTACGCCACTTGGTGGATCCGCCAGGCGATCACTCGCTCGATCGCCGACCAAGCCCGGACCATCCGCATTCCAGTGCACATGATCGAGACGATCAACAAGCTGATGCGCGTTCAGAAGCAACTCGTCCAAGAATACGGCCGCGAGCCATCCCCGGAAGAAATCGCCGAGGAAATCCACCTTCCGGTCGAGCGTGTGCGCGCCGTGCTGAAAATGGCGCAACAGCCCATTTCGCTGCAAGCGCCGGTTGGCGACTCGGATGACACTTCCTTCGGTGACTTCATCGAGGACAAAGCCGCGGACAACCCGATGGAAGAAGCTGGTTTCTCGATGCTCAAGGACAAGATCAAGGACGTTCTCGACACGCTGACTGAACGTGAGCGCGAAGTTCTCGAACAACGTTTCGGCCTGAAGGACGGCTACAGCCGCACGCTTGAGGAGGTGGGTCGCCAATTCCAAGTCACTCGCGAGCGCATCCGCCAGATCGAGGCCAAGGCGCTGCGCAAAATGCGCCACCCCACCCGGATCCGGAAGCTGGAAGGCTTCATCGAGCTCCCAGGCGCTTGATTTCGCGCGGGCGATTGCCCGCAGCCGCGCCAGTTTGGCTGGGATCAGCCAAACTCAGCGCGGCTTTTTCTTGCGTCGCTTTGCAGGCGTGAAGGGACTTCCCTTGCTTTTGGCATGTTTTCCAACACGCCGCCCGGGCGCGCCGGGAACGCCTGGGTGCTGCATGGCAGGAATTTGCCAATTGCTGTCATCCTCCGCTTCTTCAGCAGGTTTTTCGGCGGCTCCACCCTCTCCCCCCGGATTCCGGCGCTCCCATTCGGCGAGCGCCAACTCATACTCGCGCTGGGCAATTTTTTGGTAAACCGGGGACTGGACATAGGCCACGAAACTTCGGTCCTTCGCGAACTCGGGATCGATTTGCTTGCGCGTTATCGGCTTGGGCGGCTTCGGCTTGGGGTCACCGGAATCCGGGCGCCGGATCAGCAGCTCTCCCATGCAGTCTTTGACCGCGCGCTTGCTCGGTTTTTTGCCGAACAGCTTGATCGCAAGCTGGAAACCATGGTCGAGCGTCCACCTTTCCACCGCGGGAATCAAATGATTGTCCTCCGGCGTCGTCGTTTCAAATCGCCGCTTGAGCTCTTCCGTCTCGCGGGTGGTAAGCTTCAGCGAAAACTGGGCTTCTGCCTTGCGCTTGATGCGTTCGGGATGCAGCGCCGTCATTTTGAGCAAAGAGACATACGCACGGCTCACTTCAAACTCCACCGCCAGTGGACCCGCTTTCTCACCCGCAAGAACACGGCGGGTGATTTCATCGCGAGCTTCCTGCGTGAGTCGGTGGCTGGATAGACGTTCCTTGGGCATGCGGAAGGAAAGGAAATTGCCAATTCAAATTCAACACAGAACCGCATTTCCAACATGACAAGCGCAGATGCCGCGGTCGTGAAATGTCTTTTCAAGCCGACTTTCGAACCGAAAAGGGCCAGTGGATCGAAGTAAAAGTGCCATTCAACCGCCTCGTCGGCTCCTGGCGCGGAGAGGATCTACCAGATAGGGTTTTCGACCCCGCAAAGATCCGTCGCCTCGGCTTGCAGTTGGCTGACAAAAAGGAGGGAGCTTTCGAACTGAGAGTGGACTGGATCCGCAGCGACGGCCGCTCAAACGAGGCCCCAACGTCAAAAGGGCTTGAATAAAGCCCCCGATCAGCCCAGACGGCAGGAAGGAGTGGAGCGACCGGAGATGAAATCTAGCAAAATCCGAAGCCTGGGTGATCCAGCGACGCGGGCGGACAGTCATGCGGTCGTCGAAAATCGCTTTCCATGTGCGAAATCCGATGCATGCTTCTACAGATCTTCTTCCATGAGGATCGCCAACCACTAGCCACCAGAACCATGGGCATACTCTCTTGGATCCTTCTCGGCCTCATCGCCGGCACCCTTGCCAGATTTATCATGCCCGGAAAAGACCCGGGCGGTTGCTTCGTCACCATCCTCATCGGCATCGCCGGGGGCATCATCGGTGGCGTCCTTGGAACCTTCATCGGTCTTGGGAAAATCCAATCCTTCGATCTCGGCGGGATCTTCATCGCCACTGCGGGTGCCATCGTGCTGCTCATCGCCTACCGCTTCATCAAAAAATAAATCGCCGAGGATTCAGCACAATCCGTAGTCAAAAATTCTGCCATGTGAAACGCGCCTGCCGGCCCCAAGACCCCACCGAAAATCTTGGAGCCAACGCGTTTCCTCCTTTTCATCATTCGCCTCTCTTGGTAGGAGTGAAGCCCATGAAAGGTCATTTGCTATTCTGGATTCTAAGCGTCTCAGCAATCCTGTGTCCAATCGCTATTGCTGAGAAGCCCGTCCCGCCGCCGTCCTCACCGAGACTGCCTTTGGAAACCGTGTTTCAAGGCGAATCCAAGTTTCATGCCATCGTCGCCAAGGCACAACGCGAAAATTGGCGAGCCCTTCCGCTCGGGGAGAGGACGATGCGCATTGCTCGCGAAATGGTCGGCACACCTTATGTCAACTTCACCTTGGAAGTGGACGATAAAATCGAGTCTCCCGTGGTGAGTTTCACCGGCATGGATTGCTGGACATACTACGAAAACGCCTTGGCAATCGCACGCATGATCCGTTACAAACCCGCCCCCTATCGCCCCCAAGACATGCTTCACATGATCGAAGTGGAACGCTATCGAAACGGAGTTTGCACCGGCAGCTATCTCAGCCGCATGCACCACCTTGAAGAAGTGTTTCACGACAATCAACGGCGCGGCCATGCCACTAACATCACCTCACGTCTCCCCGGAGCCGTCCGCCTGCAACGCGAAATTCAAGAAATGACCGTTCAATGGAAGAGCTACCGTTACCTGAAATCCACTCCATCTCTCATTCCTGCAATGGGCCGCATTGAGGAACAGGTTTCCAAACTCCCCGTCTATCACCTCCCTAAAAAGAAGGTGCGCGCAGCAGAAAAGTATCTACAAAACGGTGATATCTGCGCGATCACCACTCATGGTCCCGGAGGCTACACATCACACGTCGGACTGATTCTCCGAGTCAAAGATCGCGCCTATTTTTCCCACGCCACTTCAGACCGCGACAAGGGCCGCATGGTCATTGTTGACCGTCCAATCACGGACTACCTCAACGGCGCAGCAAAGCACGCGGGAATGATCATTTGCCGCCCGCTCGATGTCCTTCCATCTCCACTTTGGCAAACCAACGTGGCAGGCAATTGATCAGAAACGGCAAGCTCAAGCCACAAGCTGAAGAAGTGAAATCCGTGCCGGATTCAAGCATCAACGCCGCGCTTCGCCACCACCCAAAATCATCGCTTCGCGCACGTTCTTGGTGCCGATTGGCAACTTATCAGGGAACGAACCATCGACACCGCCCGCCGGCCACGTCGTGGAATCCGCATAGTTCCCATCATCTTTGTAATGCTTCTGAAGCCGCACAATCTCGGCCTTGAGCTGGGTAAATCGATCCGCGATGCGAGGATCACTTAATCCATCTGCAAGCAAGTTCCGCTGCTCACTTGGATCCTGCACGAGGTCGAACATCTCATAGGCGTCCTTCTTCCAGTAATAAATCAACTTGTGCGTCGCCGTCCGGACCCCTAGGTGCGCTGCCGTGTGATGATCGCCCGGATCGTGATAGTAGCGATAGTAAATGCTCGTGCGCCAATCTGCCGGAGCCTCCCCCCTCAGCAAGGGTGCCAGAGAGCGCCCCTGCATGGAATCAGGAACCGGCAACCCGGCGAGATCGAGAAATGTCGGAGCAAGGTCGATGTTGGCGACAAACTGCGCGGGAGTGCCACCTGCCTTGATGCCCGGGCCACATGCAAGCAAGGGAACCCGCAGTCCCGGCTCATACATGAAACGCTTATCATAAAGGCCAAGATCGCCGAGATACCAGCCGTTGTCAGCGGAATACATCACAATCGTATTTTTTGCCAATCCCGTTTGTTCGAGATAGTCGAGAACTTTTCCAACCGAATCATCCACGCCCTGCACACAGGCCAAGTAGTCACGCATGTAGCGCTGATACTTCCAACGAACCAGTTCCTTTCCGCGCAGGACCTTCATGGATCCATCCGGTTGCACCACCTCCAGTTCCATCGGCTTCG
>JBILPN010000360.1:0-4399 GCA_044373865.1 Luteolibacter sp.
CGGACATTGCGGACGGGAATGTGCTGTTGCAGGTTTTGGCCAAGAAACAGGCGGGGGATCAGGTGAAATTGGGAGTCCGGCGTGAGAGCCGGAGCTTGGTGTTGGAGGTGAAGCTCGCGCGGCGCGAGGCACTTTTTGAGTTTGAAGAACGTTAATGAGCTACGACATGAAAACGGTAATTTATGGAATGATGGCATTGGTGTTATCACCCGTGTTGCGTGCGGAAGATGACATTCCGCTGTTGCTGCCGGAGGAGAAACGAGCGGTGAAGGCGCAGTCTCAGAATTTCAATCGAGCGCTTACCCCGACTTTGGAGCGGGCGGCGAAGTCCACGGTGCGTGTGTGGGCCGGCTCGCGGCGGCTTGCTTACGGGACGGTGGTGGGTGATGGCTCACGCGTATTGAGCAAGTGGAGCGAGGTGGCGCGGTCGCGGGGTGGCCTGCGAGTGGACAATGGGGATGAGGCGCGGAGCGTGCGGGTGGTCGGAGTTTATCCGGATGAGGATTTGGCCTTGTTGGAGGTGGAGGGTGAGCGTTTGACGCCGGTTGAGTGGTCGGTGGAAGCGCCACAGCTTGGCAGCTTTTTGGCCGCGCCTCAGCCGGATGGCCGGCTTGCGGCGTTTGGCGTGGTGAGCGTGTTGGAGCGCAATTTGCGAGACACGGACTTGGCGTATTTGGGGGTGGTGGGAGCATCTGGCTACACCGGGCCGGGGGTGAGGGTTGCCAACGTGGCGGAGGATTCTGGGGCGGCGGTGGCAGGCTTGAAGCGCAACGATGTGATTTTGAAAGTCGCTGAGCGTGAGATTTCCGGGCTATTGGAGTTGAAAAATGCGTTGATCGGCCTGCTGCCTGGGCAGTCGGTGCCCTTGACTGTTGAGACGGCTGGCAAGCCGCGGGTGGTTGAGGTTCTCTTGGGAAATCGTCCGAAGATGGAGCAAATGTTTGGTGCGCGGCTTCAGCAGATGGAGAGGATGGGTGGGGACCTCAGCCAAGTGCGGACCTCATTCACGCGGGCCATTCAGACCGATATGCGGCCGACGCCGAGCCAGATTGGTGGCCCGGTTGTGGACTTGCAAGGCCGGGTGGTGGGTTTGACGCTGGCTCGTGCGGACCGCACCCGCTCGTTCGTCATGCCGGCAGCGGCGGTGATTGGCTTGCTAGAGAAGGAGCCGATGGACCCGGTGTTGGCGGATGTCAGGCGGGATGAGCCGCCGCAGCGCATGGTCCAGCGCGAGGATTCTCCGCGAGGGGGCGGCGGGCCACGGCCGCGGTCTGTGCCGCCACCGAATACCGAGGAGCGGATGCGGCGGCATTTGTCAGATATGGAGCGGCTGATGGAGCACTTGCGCGGTGAGCTGGATGCGTTGGAGCAGGGGCGGTGAAAATTTTCTGAATTTTCCGAAGTGAGGTGAAGCGGGGCATTGAGCAAACGCTTCCCATGACGGACTTGTTTTTTTACCCTCTCGCCCATGCGCCTCGCTGTAATCAATCTCGTCGGACTTTCCCGCTCACTCTTGGGCGGCAATATGCCAGGGCTCACGCGCTTCGGCGAGGAGAAGGGCGCGCAGTCTTTTGTGCCGGCATTTCCTGCCGTGACCTGCACCGCGCAGTCATCGATTCTTACCGGGACGACGCCTGCGGGGCACGGAGTCGTGGCGAATGGTTGGTATGACCGCGAGAATGCGGAGGTTCGCTTTTGGAAGCAAAGCAACCGGATCGTCCATGGGGAAAAGCTCTGGGAAACCCTGCGGCGTGAGAAGCCGGGCTTCACCTGTGCGAAATTATTTTGGTGGTATAACATGCATTCCAGTGCGGATTACACCATCACTCCGCGGCCGCTCTATCCGGCGGATGGGCGCAAGGTTTTCGATGTTCACACGCAGCCGATGGGCATGCGGGAGGACTTGAAGCGAGATCTCGGGCCGTTTCCATTTCAAGCGTTTTGGGGGCCGGCGGCGGGGATCGCCTCCTCCGAGTGGATTGCCGCATCCGCGAAATGGGTGGAGGAGAAAAAATCACCTGACTTGAGCCTCGTTTATCTTCCGCATTTGGACTATCCGCTGCAAAAAGAGGGTCCGCTGGCGCCAAGCATTCCCGGCGAGTTGCGGGCGATCGACACCTTGGTGATGGATTTGATAGGATACTACGAGTCCCGCAATGTTAAGGTGCTCGTCTTGTCGGAATACGGAATTTCCCCGGTGAGTCGGGCGGTGCATTTGAACCGCTTGTTCCGGGCGAAGGGGTGGCTGGAGCTGAAGAATGAGTTAGGGCGTGAGACTCTGGACTGTGGTGAGTCGCGCGTCTTTGCCATCGCCGACCACCAAGTCGCGCATGTCTATCTCAATGATGTGTCGCTGCGTGAGGAGCTGCGTGATTTGCTAGGGAAAACGCCGGGTGTGGATGAGGTGCGAGAGGCGGCAGAGATTTGGGGGGCGGGTGGCGTGGCGAGTGGCCGGGCCGGGGATTTGGTGGTCACGGCCAAGGCTGATTCATGGTTCACCTACTACTTTTGGGAGGACGATGCGCTCGCGCCGGACTATGCGAGGACGATTGATATTCACCGCAAGCCGGGCTACGATCCCTGCGAGCTATTTGTGGATCCGGGCTTGCTGTTTCCGAAGTTTCGGATCGCCAAGTTTTTGCTTAAAAAGAAGTTAGGGATGAGAGCTTTGCTGGACGTGATTCCGCTGGATGCCAGCTTGGTCCGTGGTTCGCATGGCCGGGATGAGGTGCCAGAGAGCGAGCGGCCCCTGCTGCTGGGCACGACTCACCCGGTGCGCGATGCCGTGGAGGTGCATGCGGCGATTTTGAAAGCGGCGCGGGAGTGAGCGCGGGAATTTTAGTCGAGCAATGAGCTGCGCGTGAAGAGGGCGATGACCGGAATGCCACGAGCTTCGATGGCTTGGCGCCCGCCTTCTTCGCGATCCACAAGGACGAGGGCGAAGGCAACTTTTCCGCCTTCGCGCTCGATGGCATCGATCGCCTTGAGAGTGGATCCCCCGGTGGTGATGACATCATCCACGACGATGACCGAGTCGCCAGCCTTGAAATTTCCTTCAATTTGTTTCCCCGCGCCATGGCCTTTGGGTTCCTTGCGGACGGTGAAGACTTGGAGTGCCTCGGCCGGGTGTTTGATGGCGGAAAGCATGCCGACGGCAAGGGAGATGGGGTCCGCGCCGAGGGTCATGCCGCCGATGGCGTCGATTTTCAGGTGTTCCGAGTGGATTTTTGAGCGGACTGCGTGCCACCCGAGATCGCCGATGAGATGGGCGCCGAAAGGGTCGAGCGCGGTGACGCGGCAGTCGATGTAGAGATCGCTTTGCTGTCCGGAGGCGAGAGTGAACGTGCCGGTGCGGACGGATTTTTGGAGGAGAAGTTTTTTGAGGGCTGAGGCAGTTTGGAGCATGGGTGGAGCATTGAAGATCCAGCCGGATGCTAAAACCCTAAAAAGAGGGAAAATGACGATGGGTGGTGGGGAGGTGGATTTACGGGCGGATTTTGTGACTCGCCAGTTGCGGAATGAGCGCTTAGCTTGCGCCCGATGATTTTGGGATTGATGGAACCTTCGGGGTTGATTGAGCAGGGTGGGCCGCTGGTCTGGGTGTTGCTCGGGCTAGGATTTGTGGGCTTGGTTTGTGTGGTGGAGCGGCTGTTTTTCTTTCACCGCGCGCGGATCAATGTCGGGGATTTGTTGGTGGGGCTGTCACACCATGTGCGGCGGCGTGCATTTGCCGAGGCTTTGCATGAGGCGGCGCGGGCACCCGGGCCAGTGGCGCGGGTGGCGCATGCGGCTTTGCTGCGGTATTACTTGGAGCGCGCGGATTTGCGGGATGTGGTGCAGGAGGCCGGGCAGTTGGAGGTGCCAAGGATTGAGAAAAACATTCGCGCGATTTTGGGAGCTGCCTTGCTGGCACCTTTGGTTGGCCTGCTTGGGACCTTGTTGGGGATGTTGGAAACGTTTCAAAAAGTCAGTGAGCAGGGGGGCTTCACGGGGCCAGCTGAGCTCTCGGCAGGGGTGTTTTCCGCGTTGATCACCTCGGTGATCGGCCTGACGGTGGCGGTGCCACTCTATTTGTTTTACCTCTATTTTTTGGGGCGCGCGAAGCGCTTGGTGCATCGCTTGGAGCGCGCCGGGATTGAGATGGTGCACTTGATCGCGGATGCGCGTGAGGAAGAGGAGTATGCGCCATTCCGAGGGGAAGTGACGGCGGGCAAGCGTGGATTGAAAGGGAGGCGCGAGTCGGTGAAATGAAGCTGGAGATGACACTGCCCGAGCGTCCGGGCTTTTTGCATGCGGTGCCGGTCCTCAACTTGTTCGCGCTGCTACAAATGTTCTTTTTGTTGGGGCCATCGATGGTGATGCAGTCCGGTGTGGCGGTGGATCTGCCGCCATCACAATT
>JBILPN010000361.1:0-4397 GCA_044373865.1 Luteolibacter sp.
CGACTTCAAACCCAAACCGGCGCTAACAGCCAGCAACGGACCGATCACAAAGCTTGGCAAACATATCCCGGCCATGGCTGCTGCCAGACAGGAATAATCCACCACCGTGTTCTTCCGCACCGCTGCGATGATTCCCGCAGGCAGACCAATGATCAGCGCGATGCCAATCGAAAGCACACCCAGCGCGAGCGACACCGGAAAAGACTCCGCGATGATTTCAGAAACTTTCACCCCATCCTTCTTGATAAGATCGCCAAGGTCCTGATGAACCACTAGATTTTTAAGATAGCGGAAATACTGCACCGGCAGTGCTTGATCCATGCCTGTGTATTCCTTCATGCGTTGGAGCGCGTGCGCCGGAATCGCCTTCTCCTCAACATACGGGCTGCCCGGCATGGCGCGGACGAGAAAGAAGGTCAGCGTGACCAAGACGAACAAGGTGACAATGCCCTGGGCAAGACGGCTGAAAATGAGGGAAATCATGGGCAGGAAAAATCAGCGGCGGGGAGCCAGTTTGATCGACTGATAGGGGTTATTCGCAAGCAAGAGCGGATTCCAACCTTGGACGGAAGAGTGCAGGAGATAGTTCCGCGCTTGCCATGCCACAAGGAGAACCGGCGCTTCTTCCACCAGCAGAGTTTCCGCTTGTTGCAAGAGTTCGAAGCGGCGCTTGCCATCGGTTTCTTGGAAGGATTGTTGAAGCAGGGAAACGAAGGGCTCGCTGCTCCAACCGGTGTTGTTGTTGCCATTTCCCGGCGTCCACATTTCCAAAAAGGTAAGCGGGTCGAGGTAGTCGCCGATCCACCCAGCGGCGGCGATGTCGTAGTCCAGTTCCTGCATTGCGACGAGGTAGGCATTCCACTCCTTGTTCTCGATTTCCACTTCGACGCCGAGCGTGTCGCGCCACATGGCTTGGACCGCTTGGGCAAGCGTGGCGGCGGTTTCACGGCTGGCGATGAGGATTTTCAAGCGAGGAAATCCCTTGCCTCCCGGGAAGCCAGCCTCGCTGAGCAGGCGGCGCGCCCTGTCTGGATCATGCCCCGCGAGCTGCGGCGGATGGTAATCTCCCATGGGCGGCGTCATCGCATACGCCGGTGTGTAACCGCGAAATACGTTGTCGCAAATCGCCTTGCGATCGATGGCAAAACTCAGCGCCTGCCGCACGCGCGCATCCGTGAGTGGCTTGCGCAGGGTGTTGCAGCGATAGAAAAATGTCCCGACGTAAGGTTCCTGCCTGAGTGCCGAGGGATCCTCTTTTTTCATCAAATCCACCACCTCCGGCGTGGCTCCGTAAGTGACGTGGAGCTGGCCGTCGCGGAACATGCGCGCCTCGGTATAGAGATTGGTGACAGGCAGGAAGCGGACGCCATTGAGCACCACATTCGCCGCATCCCAGTAGTGAGGATTCCGCTCGACTTCGATGTGCGAGGTGCGCCGCCAAGACTTGAGACGATAGGGTCCGTTGCCCACCAAGTTTTCTGGCCGAGTCCATGGGTTGCCACGCTGGCCGATGCGCCCATGCTTCAAAACCACGTGCTGCGGCACCGCTGTCCATGTGTAATGTTTGACGATTTCCCGGAAATACGGGGTGGGGCCGCGCAGGGTGAGGCGAAGCGTTAGGTCGTCAATCACCTCCACTCCGACCGTCGAGAAATCGCGCGTGACACCTTTGTTAAACGCTTCCGCGCCTTTGAGGAAATAGAGCATTTCCGAATACTTCGCGCCGAGTTCTGGGGTGAGCATGCGCTCGTAAGAGAAGGCAAAATCCCGGGCGGTGACCGGCTCTCCATCTGACCATTTCCCGCCGGGCCTGAGGCGCGCGGTCCAGACGCTGGCGCTGGGGTCCGGCGTCATTTCCAAGGCGGCGCCACCGGGCGTGGCAGTGTCGCTTTGTGGGTCGCTGGTGATGAGCCCCTCAAACAAAGCGCGCAGGATGTTAGACTCCAAGACCCCGGAAACGATGTGCGGGTCCAGCCCCTTGGGTTCGTTGGAATTCCCGACGAGCAAGATCCCCTCGCGCGTCGCACGATCCACTTGGGATTCCTTCTGGCAGGAGCCAAGCAGCAAGAGGCAAGGAGTGAGAAATAGGGCTATGCGTCGGACCATCGCGTGCCGAACATGCCGTTTTGATCGTGAATTGCAGCGGAATTTTTCCAAAACCGAAATTTTTCCACCCGCGCCACGGCGACGCCATGCGTCATGGGGTCAGCGCATTTCGGACAGCCTCGGGGAGCGGATTGCGGTTCATCCACGCTTGGGCGCTGGTCGGATCGCGCTCTTTCCAAGCCCCGAGCATGCGCCGATACATCCGGTCACGCTGGCCTTCATCGCCAATCCGCGAAATTTGCCCCGCCGCAGTCGCGGGATCGGCACCGAAGGAATGCCAAATGAAATTTTGCACCACCCGGTCATCGACGTCGCCCGCGTAACGGTCCATCAGCGAGACCGCCGCCTTGGGATCTTCCGCCGCCACACTGCTGATCACACCGCGCAGTGCATCGCTGCGGACTTCTCCTGCGGGCAAGGTGCCGAGCGAACCGAGCGCAGCCGCTTGGTCACTTCTCGCCCAGACGCTGTAAACATCGTCCATTCGCCGGTCCGTCGCCTCGCTCGGGTTCGCCAACAGCCAAGAGGCGGTGCCCGCAGGATCCGCGACGGCGAGTTGAGTAGCGGCCCGCAGCATGGCTCCGTTTTTCAAGGCATCATCGGAAATCGCCGCAATCCACTCGCGAGTCGCATCGTTCCCCTGCCGCAGCAAGTGGGGGAGGATGAAATCCAAGCCCTTGGCACGCTCTTCACTGCGCGGCAGGCTGGTGAGGAGCTCGGTGGCGCGGGCTGGATCGCTCTCCACCAAGCCGCGGATGATTCCCGGAAGATAAGGATTTGCGGCGTCCCCCTCATGATTGGCAAGCGCCCAACGCACGGCCGCCTCCGGGTCCGAGGAGCCCCATGAAGTCAGGATCGTGTCCTGCGCGAAGCCGCTGCGTGTGTTTGCCTCGGCATACGCCAGCGCGGATGTCGGGTCCGCCTGCCCCCAGGCGGTGAGCAGCAGGGCATACTCGCCCATCCGACTCTCGGTCATGCCAAGGCTGCGGAAATGCGCGACTGCATCCTCAAATTCCTCAGGGGCAAGCTGATTGATGAACGCAAGCAAGGCCCGGTTCCGGTCCAGCGGGTTCTCGCCCTGAATGATCGCCTCAAGCCGGGATTTCCGCCCCTCTGCGGTGGTCGGCACGCTGCGGTCTCGCGACGCGGAACGCGCGGAACCGGCACTTGCAGGGCCGCCGCCGCCCGCTTGCACGCCACTGGCGCGAGTGGTGCGCGGCGCGTCAGGCAGCTCGGCACGCACTTCAGAAGCGCTTGGCGATGAGACGCGCCCAGCCATAAAGCCGACGCCGCCAATCAGCACAAGCGCCGCGATCATCAAGGTGGGATTGAGTTTCATAAGGTTCGATTTTCAAATTCCATACGCTGCGAGCCATCGGCCCTCTTGCAAGTAAAGACATCATGAAACTGCACCGGGATTTTTCAACCTGCAAAAGCGTAGGCCGGCACGCCGCGCACGCCCAAGCCACGCACCACGAACAAGCGCCCGCCATGCTCTTCTTGCACGCTCTTGTGAACCCCGGTCGTGACATACAAATCCGCCAAGTCCGGCCCACCAAACGCACAGGCCGTGGTCTCCAAACACGGCAACTCAACACGCCGCAACTCTTCTCCACTCAGCGGATTATAACAAACAACGCAAGCCCCATGGCAAAACGCAACCCACAAATTCCCCTCCGCATCGATCGTCATGCCATCCGGTGAGGCGTCGATCTGCTCCGTGGAAACGGCACTCCGCATGTTCCGCAAATGCCCATCTTCATAGTCGAAAACCAAGATTTCCCTGCGCGGCGTATCAATATAATACAGCTGCCGACCATCCAGCGACCACACGATGCCATTCGAGTTCGTCACGGGGCCGAACGCCTCGTGCAAACTCAGATCTGGATCGAGCCGATACAATTTCGCCGCACCCGGCTTCTTCACCAAACTGATGGTCCCTGCGAAAAAACGTCCGTCCGGCGCGCACTTGCCATCGTTGAATCGATTGTCCGGTTGGTCGGCCTCAGGATCCGCAACTGCGGTGAGCGCGCCAGTTTCCTCATCCAAAAAAAAGATTCCCCGGTCCCCGGCAATCACCAGACCACCGCTCTCACGCGGCACCACCGTGCCAACGCGCTGCCCAACATTCCAAGACGTTTCATCGCCCGTCGCCGGATCGAAGCGGTGCACCAAATGCCCCTCGATATCGACAAAATAGAGCGCCCCATGCCACCACACCGGGCCCTCGCCCCACTGGCTGTGAATTTTTCCAATCGGTGAAATTGTCATCATGCCCGGAGCCTAAATTT
>JBILPN010000362.1:0-4394 GCA_044373865.1 Luteolibacter sp.
CGATCCTTTGGCCGTTGATCCTGCGTGAAGAAGGGAAGGCCTGTGTAAGGTCGTCTTCGATCCTGGAGAGGATGATACAGCCGAGTACCACGCTAAGGCTGGACCCCTGCGGGACACCCTTGTCGTTTCTTACCCATTTGAAGTTTTCAACGATTCCGCTCTGGAGCATTTGCCGGATGGACCGGCGGATGCAGGGGAGCGTATCGAGCTTTTTCATGAGGGCTTCTCGACAGATGTTGTCAAAGAAGGCGGCCAGATCAGCGTCCAGGAGCCATTTAGGTGACCGCTGGATATGTTGGCGGATGCTGGCGACGGCGTCGTGAACACTTCGTCCCCGGCGGAACCCATACATATGCGGTGGAAGGCGGGCCTCCCATTGGGGCCAGAGGGCCATGGCGATCAGCGTTTGGCGCACCCGGTCGGCGATCGTTGGAATCGACAGTGGGCGCATTTTCCCATTAGCCTTGGGGTACTGTATCCGTCGCAACGGTGAGGAACGCGTATCGATGTTGAGGTCGAGCGCCAGTTTGAGCATTTGGGGTTTTGTCAGGGAGCGAATCCCGTCGACCCCGGCTGTTCTTCTACCGCGGTTCTTCTGTGCGACTTGGCGGACGGCAACGCAGCGGGCGTTGGTGCTGTTTAGAAGCAGCTGTTGAAGTTTGTGCACTTTTGCATGATTTCCTCCTCTGGAAGCTTTGAAGATCCGTCGTTGGACACTGAAGACCTGTGACTCAGCTTTCGCCCAGTCAATGTCTTCCCATTTATCGATTGTATTCGTCATAGATGATGGTGTTTTGTGGTTAGATATTCAGGTGGATGCCCCTTCCAATTTTGCATATCCGCGCCATTACAGCCCGTCGTTTGCTTGGTGAGAGGTCCTACCCCGCGCCGCCACTCGGCGGACTACCTGCTCCATGGTTCGATGCCAGATGGCACTGAATCGGGGAGCGCACGGCGCGGGTTTCCTCGTTGCCCGTGGTTGTTTGATTCAGAAGACTCTGGCAGCCTATCCACCGGGGATCGTTTGCAGGTGACCCGTGCGGTTCCTCGCCCGCACGGTGCTAATCCCATTGCCTAATTTGACTGCGGCGTGTCAGGGTGCATTGCCCATTCGCCACTTGTAGTTCACGGCAGCTAAGGCTATTTCTGTACGTCCACTTCCTTCTGATACTGGCCATTCGTGGAGACCCTATGCTGAGTCATTTCGAATGCATGCCTCCCGCTTAACCGTCGGCGTTATGTCCATTTGCCGAAGAGGGGGAGTGCCGTCTACATGTCACTAATGTGGCCGGACATTTGCTGATGCGCATGTCCAGCTCAACCACGAACCTTCGGGGTGGGGTTGATGCCCACCACCGCCGCCAGTTCCGCCTGACCAAAGCCAAGCCTAACCAGCGGACGAGTCGCTTTTAAGAGGAGAAATTCGTTCTAGTAATGTCAAAGATCACAGTCTTCGGATTTCCTCGGAACCGCCTCAGTAATTAAACTTCGAACGAATCTCCGGCTCCGCGGGGCCGCATGTGCCCCTGACCGCCCTAGGGTTACCCCCGCGTGCTGTTTCGGAGGCGTTTCTGCAGAAGTACCTCCAGTTCTTCCGCGGTGATCAGCCAGACGCCGAATGACGTGACTGGATTGAGCTCACCGCGCCGAACCATTGTCCGAAGCGTTGATGCGGGCACTCCGGTCATCTCCGAGACTTCGCGCAGCCGGTAGGCGACGCGTTTACTTGAGTTGAGTTTGGGATGTTCCTTGCGCTTCATGTGGTGGTTCGTTGCAGGGGCACTATAGCCGCCAGAATCACGACCTGCAAATTCATAAAGCGCACAATACCAAAGAGTAATAAATATTTTTTGCGACAATACGCCGACAACTATTAAGCCTGAAAATCCAAGGAATTCGGAATTTTGGAGACAACGTGGCGACAGGCCGAACAGACGCGGTTACGGACTTTGAATGTTGGGGTGACAATCCGGCGACAACTCGCAAGGTTAGCCAGTGTCTTCCGAGAAGCTTGATGCACGGTCTGTGGTTTGCCAAATGAAGTCAGAAATACGACAATCAGGTTCGTCTTACTCCGCTCAATTTCTCGAGCTGATGCGGAAGGAGCTGCGCACTGCGGATGGTTCAGCCAAGGCCTTGACCAAGCGCCACGGGGTCAAGAGAACAACGGCCCTTGGTTGGGAGAAGAAGGTCTTGGCGAAGAAGCCGCTAGCGCGCAAGGGAAGTCCACGCAAAATGGGGGCTTTCGAGGAGACCACGTACATGGAGACGCTTTTTACGCAGTCTGGATTCCAAGACCCTAAAATTATGACCAAGCCGGCTTCCGGGCTTATTGAAAAGATGTCGAAGAGTTCAGCTGAGCGGAATCTTCGGCGCTGGGGTATCGTTGCGGATGCCGGGCTGCGTCCGGCACCGAGCCAACGTGACAGGACGCTGCATCTGTGGCGGCAGAGTTGGGAGCAACCTGAAGAAACGATTTGCGGCGACAATCCACCTCTGGGAGGAACCATGTGGCTTATGGTAACTGGCAAGGGGCTCAAGGGATTCATGCTGACCGTCGACGAGTCCGATGATTCGGTTGGGAAAGTTGCCAAAGCAGCGCTTGAAAAACTCAGGGATAGAAAGCGGCAGTTGCGGACAAATCATCCGGGCTTGGCCTCGGTTCTAAAAGACAATCTACCGGGCTGGCATGTTCAGCTGGACCGAGCGCATTCCTGAGCCGCCACGGTGCGGGCGCTTACTGGAATACCTAGACCCTCACTTATACTTACACCGAAACACCCGGCTGTTTTACAGGGTCGCTGTTTTATCAATGTCGTGATCAACGGGCAGATCATCCGAAACTTTATCAGGCGACGACTGATTCAAACCGCCAGATCTCTGGAAGGAAACACTCCGCACCTCGCCTGCACCGCTCTGGAGGGTGAGTGCCATTGGCTGTGCGGCTTGCAAATTCGCTTCGTGCCCCGTCTGGTCCGCCGACGCATCTGGTGGGGACGATGACTTTGGAATTTTTCTGGATAGCGAAACGTTCCATCCATCCGGGAACAGGTCGAGCAGTTCGTGAGGGTAATGATCGGAGCAATGCTTCGCCACAGCGTCCAGAGCTCCATAGGCGTCGAGCAGGGGAAGATAGAACCTGAGCAGAAACCCGATCATGCGGTCCATGGGACATTCGATTCCGGTGAGCAGGATCGCCTTGAATCCATCCCTGATCGTTTCCATCCATTTCGGATCGAAGTGCTCGCCCGAGCGAGCCGAACGCAAGACATCCTTCTGAAATTTCTCGGTGATTGGTTTTGGCAGCGATTTCACCGTCTGCACCGCCTCAAGCAGCTCGGAGGCTGCCTCCTTCTTCATAGCACTTTTAATAGCGGATTTCCGCATCTCTTCCTGCTCCTGCTCGCTGACAAGGCGATCGAGCGGACCAAAGTCGGTGGTCCTCGGATAGTTCTGCCGGAAAGGATAAACGACGGCATTTTGGGATAGATTCCTGCGCTCGCATACCAGCGACTCAAGAAGATCGCGGGCAACAGGATCGTCAGCACCGTGTATCCGCAGAAAACGGAAAAGTCCCCATGGGCGGTAACGACGGACTATTGGCCTCTCATTTTTCCGCGTATGGTACGGCCTTCGGCCGCAAAAGATCACGTCGATCAAGCACTCTGTCCATATTGTATGAGACATTTCTTCAGTGCTGGTCCATGTTCCCCTTGCCCTATTCGGCGGCTCATGGATCCTAACCAAATCGTAAATTTGTCGGAACAGGTCATGCTCCTGCCTCCGGCGTCCGAGATCCAAGACATATCCCATCATCTCGGCATCTTCCGTAAAACGTTCGTCCTCCTTCGGGAAATGAAGCCGCCCAAGATGGTCGTGGAACCATCGTTCGACACGAACGATGAATTCATAGAAGTCTTCGCGGTGAATCAAACCCGGCCATTTGCATCCCTTGAATCTCTTTCCCACCTGCCTCTCGGATAGGATTTCCTCCGCATCGAACATCTGCTCCGCATGAATTACGGTCATGTCCTCGATCGATGGTTTCAGCAGACGTTGAGCGCGAAACATCGCGCCTTCAAACAGGTCGTCATGGTCGGGATGGTTTAGGGGAGTGGCTTGGTCTAGGGGCCGTTCATTGACTTCCGCCGCTTTCAGAAGATCGGCATAAGCACGATCGACAAATGCAGCGTCAAACAGGTCGAGATTCGAAGGGAGTGTCTCAAGATCCATCTTGATCCTGGCCGATGCCATCACGAACGCGGCCGCAACCCTCTGGATGCCCGAGACCGTGAGCCTCGCTGATCTGTTGTATGCCTCGGCGGTGATCTGGGCACAGGCAAGTCGAGTGGCTAACTCCACAGTCCTGAGGTGCCGTTCACTCGCTTGCGGAT
>JBILPN010000363.1:0-4391 GCA_044373865.1 Luteolibacter sp.
GTTCCCGGCGTGAGAGTCTCGGTCACGGGTTGCATTTCCAAGGCCCAATCCCCCTGAAACTGAGTGAGCCGCACATCGGAAGGACGCAAGTTCAACGCGCTGGATGCCATGCGCTCGAGCTTGATTTCACCCTTCTGCTGGTGGCGGATTTCAGTCCATTGCTCAACCACATCCAAATCATCATGCGTTCTGAAACAGAGTATCACATCCACTGGGTAGGCTGGATCCCGCAGAAAGATTCTGTGAAGCATCCGCCCTTTCGCTTCCTCGATTTTCGAGCTCTTTTGATAGAGCAAACTCGTCGATGTATTGCCATCCGCATGGGTGATTTGCAGCGCGGGTTCGTAGATGTAACCGTCACCCCACTGCGGATACGCCTCATGAACCCGCTTCGTGGAGTCCAGCGCACTTCCGCCGACAGGTGCCTGATAGAGACGCCCGTCGTCGCCGATCGTGAAGTCGATGGAAAAACTCCGCGTCGCAATTTTGAGCCCCTCGTGCGGCGGAATGGCCACTGGATCCGGCGTGCCAGGTTTCATAACCAACGAAGGATTTGCCCAGACCGCGTGATCATCCGAGGTTCCATCTCCATTGTCGGTGGCAATCAGAGTCAGAATATCGATTCCCGTTAGATCAAGATCCACCTGGCTGGCGACATTGCCACCCTTCATGGGTTGGCTTCGCCATATTTCCTTGCGGTCACCGAAGACAACAAACTGGACGCTTCCTTTGTTCGCCACATCGTCTGCGATTCCGACCTGCGCAAGAAATCGCTCCGCGTTGCCTCCGAGCTTGACGCGGAAACGGCTGTGGGCGTGAGTCCCGAGACCTTTTTCAAAAGAACTCCCCCCAATTCTGATGGGCTGATTGGTGATGCTGCGGTCGGCCTTTGGGACACTCCAACCGCTCGTGACCTGCTGAAGGTCAAGCGATGAAAGCCAGACTGTGTTGGCGAGAGCGGAACTGCAGACAAGAAAAGTGGCGAGAGTGATGCGAAGGGTCATGGAAACAAACATTCGTAGGTGTTCAGGGGTGACGGCTTGAAAAAATTCACCTGCGGCGGTGCAGCAGTCCAAGTATCCCGAAGCCGCCGAGAAGGACCGTGGAGGGTTCCGGAATTGCGGTGATTTTCACCGCAGCGAGCGATCCGCGGATGTCGCTTCCATTCCCAGTGGGGATGGTGAGGGTGATACTGTCCGCAGTGAGGGTGTTAATCGAATCACCAAATCCGCGCGGATCCCAGTTTTGATCGAAACCGCCGGTCGGGAACTCGTTATCGCCTAGAACCGGGATAACGATGGTCGTCAAAACCGTACCGCCCAGGCTGATCCCGCCCCGAACACTAACAGGACGGAAGGTGGCTCCATCCGCATCGCTGCTGGCGTAAGCACGGATCTCATAAGAAATCATGCCCTCGGAGGTGAGCCAAGCGGAAAGACCCGTGATGGTGACGCTGACGCCGATGCCGTCACCATCGACCAGCGAACCGCCCCCATCGCCATCGTCGAGATATTGCCTGTAAAGTGCCTGCTCATTATTAGACTCTTCACCGGCGTCCCAGATGTTGGCGGCATTCCATGTCATCCTTACGTCGGCGCTGCCGTTCAGACTGACGTTGGTGCCGGTGTTGCGAAAAGGACCGCCTGCAGCCAGTTCCGAGTCGGTCCAGCTGGAGAAGCCGTCGGCTGTCCCGTCGCTAACCTGGGGATTTGTCCAGAATTGGGTGAAGTTCATACCGATAACAGAGGTGGCCGATACTGGAGTGGCGAGCAGCGCTGAGAGCGGAAGGATCAGAGTATTCAGGACAATGGTTGTCATGGTTTTAGATCGCGGGTAAGAGATGATTGCTGGAATTAAAGCTGGAAATGCTCGCGGAGCACCTGTTCGGGGGCGAGCACCTCGACATGTCCATCGGCAAAGAGAAAATGCGCTTTGCCCTTGATCCAAAATTCGACCGAGTTATTCAGCGCAACCCGATCTACCGGAGAGCTGGGATTGCCTTTCACCGCATTGTCGCGCAGAGACCACCAGCCTGCGTCGCATCCGCTGGTGGGTTCCTTCGGGCGGATCAAGGGAGCATCGCCTAACATAATCATGGTAGCCGGGTTGGTCATGTTCACGGATCTGGTGAAGCCTTTGGTGTCGTTCACATCCTGAAAAACGACGGCGGATGCGGAAAAATGGTGAAGTCTTTCACGGTCCCAGCCTTTGATTTTGTCGAGCCCTTTCGTCCCGTGTCTTGGGTGGAGCAGCGGGCTTGCAGGCCAGGAATCCACACTCTGATAGTTCAAGTAATCGCGAATTTGCCACGACCATGAGCCGCCTCCACTGCCACCACGGAAGTCCCACGCCTCTGGGTAGCGGCCCTTGTCCGCGACATAGCCTTGGATCGCCACAGCATTCTGGCGCAGAGAGGCGGCTGCCGTGGCGGCATGGGCGCCTCTACGAATCGCGCTCAACCCGATGACCGAGAGGGTGACAACCGCCGCGATAATGGCGATGGTCACCAGCAATTCCGTAAGGGTGAAACCTCTCTGGATCAGCCCTCGCGCGCTCTCATACGATGGACTGACAGTCTTTGGAGACACGGATTGGTCAGGAATAGATAATGAGTGGGTCATGTCTTCAGATTTTAGCATCAATCCAGGGTCGGAAAGTGCATTGGACGTTCCTTTCAACCAGTAGTGTCGTGAGAAACGCTCACCTGACATTTCATTTCCTAAAAAATGAAATCACCGCATGCCGTCGATCTTCAGCGGATTTCCTCAATCGCAAGATCATCCAGCAGAAGTTGGTATCCGTGGATGCAGAGGCTGTCCAAGGAGAGCGTGAGCTCCCTTTCTGTTAGATCGAGTTTTGTTCGAGCCACCCCGTGGCTTGCGGGCAAATTGAGATCATTTGGCAGTGTCAATTCGATGCGGAACAGTTGCCAGTCGCCTGCAGTCAATGGGCTGATTGCTCCGGCTGCCTCGTACTGGACCATTCCCGGACTCCCGCCCGCGACGAAACGAAGTGCGGCCCGCAGCGCGAATGGCTGAGGATTTCCGCCTTCCGCGTCGTCCGGGACGGAATCATTCGGTGTGGGATCGTCCAGAACATAGGCCCATCCGGAAATAGCGATTTTCAATCCAGGCTTGGCAAGAAGCCGGCTGGAGTCGGCCCTGCGCAGTCGCTGGGTCAAATAGGCGTAATGCGAAAGCCGCGCCACATTGCGCCCGGATTTGGGCAGCACCGCGCCTTGGGTGCTGCGACTGATTTCCGCGACCTCTGCGTTTTCCGTGACGAAATAATCCTGCCAATCCACCAAGGCCCGATTCGTGGGTTCTGGCAGGAAGGTAAGATCAGTCGCCTCGAAATCGGGATTCAGGAGAAGCAGAGCAGGAGACTTGGCAACAGGTGGCGGGGCATCGCCAGTCCAGACGAGCAGACCGGAAACCAGCAGCACGATTCCTAACAGACCAGCGACCCACCACTGCCAACGCATCTTGCTGGTGGAAACGGAGGGAACCACCAGATCGCCACCACCCGGGCCAAAACGCACCGACTGGTTGCGCTGCACTTCGATTTCCGGGCCTCCGTCCCGCTTGCTGAGTGTCACCTTGCGGGTGTCCGTCCATTCAATTTCCTGCGGGCACAGCTCATCCTGCATGGCCGCATCGAAGCGCACCATCCCGGCGCAGTATTTCATGGCCTCCGGGTCGTCGCGCAAGCGCTCCGAGAGGCGGCGTGCATCGTCCGGATCGATTCGTTGATCCAACAACGCCTCAACCCACGACTTCAATTCTGCATCCGGTTCCGACATATCAGAGTGATTTAGAGGCGGCGTCCATCCGCCGCGAGACACATTCCCGCAACGTGGCCCGGAGGCGCTCAAGTTTTTTGTAAATGGCGTCAGGTGATTTACCCTGGCCGCGAGCCGTCTCATCCAGTCGAGCGCGCCCGTCATCGGAATAACGCATCGCAAGCAGCTGGCGTTGTGTCTCATCCAGCCGCGCGAGACACACCCGCAGCGCAGCGACCCGATCCACCGGAGCAGGCTCGGCAAGCTCTTGCTGCGTGACCTCATCCGCCAGTGCCAAGGCGACGTCCGGCGGAAGAAACTGTACCCGTGACTTGCCGTGCTTTCTCACCGCAGCCAGCCCGATCAGGCGGGCGGTTGCAAGGCAGTGCCCGAGAAATGCACGCTGACCTTCCCCGCTCGGCCCCTTCTTCCATGCGATCAAAGCCACTTCCTGAACACAGTCCTCCACATCGCTCTTGTTCGAAATCAGGCTCGAAAGATACGCCCTCACCGACACCCGGCACTGATCCCAATTCGCATTAAATTCACCCAGATCTGAGGTATTTTCCACGTTTGAGTCCCGTTCCCGGGGAAGCTCCAGGTGGCTACC
>JBILPN010000365.1:0-4379 GCA_044373865.1 Luteolibacter sp.
TCCGCATTGGGCCGCAGGGGATTACCCATTTGGGGGATGAAAAATCCCCCCTTCGGGAATCTCGACACTTTGGGAAATCACACGATTCTGATCCTCCACAGCTTATTCGAAAACCCACTTGAATCAGCGATGTTTCAGCCCGGAAATTTTCATTGATTCTCACCGATTCTCCCCATTTAGCGTCCAATTCCTCAAATTTATGGAAACAGCCATTTCCTAGCAACTTCAAGCCTGACTGCGGCCGTCGCAGATAAAGTTACTACGAAAGTGTCAGAAGCGTTTCCACTGACAATTCAATTTTAAAAAGCCCCCTGCTCACCCCAAGAAAATGAAATCCCACACAAACCCGTTCCTCCATTCCGCTTTTTTCGCGATAATTTTAGCGACGATGAATGCGTCGGGAGCAATCTTCCAGTGGAATGGTGCCACCAGCAGTGACTGGGCGACCGATGCCAACTGGACCGGCACGGCTCCTGACGATGCGAATGTTTCCGGCTCCCATCGCCTCAATGTGAACGGAGCCACCACGCTGATCTACTCGGCGGACCAAGGCACCAGCGTTTTTGCAAATGCAAGCGAGCGTGGCATTGTGATCGGGAGCCTATCCAGCGGCACCATGGAAATCACCGGTGGCAGCATTTCCTCACTGGGTTCCATCGGACAAGATATCATCGGCAATGGAAACAGCAGTACCGGAATTTTAACCATCAACGGCGGCGACTTTATCGGAACCAATGTCGGCACCAGCCTGGGCATCGGCACCGGTACCGGCAGGGTTTCCACCCTCAACGTTCAGAACGGCTCGGCGACCCTCGCCGGCCTCACCATGAACAGCTCGCTCGCCACCATCAACCTCAGCGGCACCGGCATTCTCGCCGTCAACAGTATCGCCAAGGTGATTGGCAGCACTGCCAATATCAATTTTAACGGTGGGACACTCAAGGCGCGGGTTGCCACCACCTCCTTCCTAACCGATATCAACACTGCCACCGTCAACGCCGGCGGCGTGACGATGGATTCAAATAACGTCAACATCACCATCGCCCAGAACCTGCTGGGCGGAGCAGGCAGCGGCGGCCTCATCAAAACCGGTGCCGGCACCCTCACTCTATCCGGCATCAACACCTACACCGGGGCAACCACGCTCACCCAGGGCGCGGTCAGCGTGGGAGCCAGCGTGAACCTCGGTGCCGCCGCCGCAAACCTCGTATTCGACGGAGGCGCCCTCCAAATCACCGGGACCACCCTAACAAGCGTTTCGGGAATCGGCCACAGCGTCGCTTTTAATGCCGGAAAGCTCGTCGCACTCGACATCAATAGCTCGTTGAATACCTTCACCGTGGATCAGGTGCTCAACCAAACCACCGGCGGCTTCACCAAACTCGGAGCCGGAAGGGTCGTCTTCACCCATGCAAATACCTACACCGGTGAAACCACCATCAGCGTGGGTGCAATCGTCCGAAAAATCGCCGATACCACCACCGGAAACATTTCCGTGGCCAACAACGCAAGCTTTGTCCTCGATGGCGGCATCACCGATGGCGCGGGACAATCCCTCAGCCTCAACGGCCCCGGGGCTACCGGATCCAGCTACTTCTACACCGGTTCGGCCGTTCAGCGCGGCGCACTTCAGGCGCAAAATGGAGCAAACACCTGGGCCGGCGGCATTGTGCTCAACGGCACCACCAACACCCGCATCGGCGTGCAGGACGGAGCCTCGCTTACCCTCACTGGCAACATCACTGAAAGCGTTGCAGGCTCCCAAGTCCTGTTTCGCGCAGGTGCTGCCAATGACAACATCATCCTGAGCGGCACGGGTTCGTGGACCGGTGCCACCTCCTTGTTTTCAAGCGGTGGAGCCATCCGGATTACCGACCATAACAGGCTATCAACCGCCGCGAGCGTATTTTTCACCAACGGCGGCGCCACCGTATTTGATCTCAACGGCTTCAACCAAGAGTTCGCCGGGATCCGAGGCGAAGCTACGGGTGCGACGATCCGCAGCGACATCGCCGGTTCATCCACCCTCACCAGCAACACCCCGGTTGACACAAGCTTCTTCAACCAAGGGGTCATCGCCGATGGCTCGGGCACGGTCTCCTTTGTCAAACAAGGTCTTGGCACCCAGACCCTCTCCAACATCAACACCTACACCGGAAACACCACTGTAGCAGCTGGAATACTCGCCCTCAATGGATCTGGCTCCATCAACAACTCCGCGCTGATCGACGTGCAATCCTCCGCCACCCTCAGCATCGCCGGCGTCACCGCCAGCACCACCGTCGGCAGCGCCAATGCACAAACCTTGCAAGGCCTTGGCATCGTCAATCTCGGCGGGAAAACCCTGACCATCGGCAGCTCCGGCACTCTCGCACCCGGTGCCAGTCCGGGAACACTCGAATTCGTCGCCACCACCGGAAAACTCAATTTTGCCGAGGACTCCGCCATCGCCTTCGAACTCGGTACCACCAGTGACCTCATCTCCTTCGCCGCCGCCGGCGACTGGCTCACCGGTAGCGGCAATGCGACGCTTGCGCTGAGCCTGCTTGGTGGTTTCGACTACGCCACCACCTACACCGTCTTCGAAAACGTAACCACCACCGGTTTCACCTTTGCCGCCATCACCGGCTACGACACCGATGGATACTCCGCTTCCTTCGTTCAAAACGGTGCCAGCTACGATCTCAGCTTCACCGCTATTCCCGAACCCCGAGCCGCCCTGCTCGGCGGACTCGGCCTGCTGGCCCTCCTTCGCCGCCGCCGCAACGCGTGAAATGCGGCCCCAAAATTTTATAGATCCCTGATTTTAAAGACTAAAAAACATGAAACCAACTTATCGCAATCCTCTTCTCCGCGCCTTCGCCCTTGCCGCCACCATCTCGATCTGCCTCGGCCAGGCTGCACAAGCCGCTACCATTTACTGGGATGGAGCAGCCTCAGCCACTTGGGGAACCGCCGCGAACTGGTCCACTGCTTCTGGAGCAACAACGCCCGATCCTAGCGGAGAGCCCGCTGCCAACGACAATGTGATTTTCAACATCACGACGGCCAATGCCGCTACGATTGCCACATTGGCTGGCAACAAGAACGTATTGTCGCTGACCTTCAACAATACGGGCACCACTCTCCTCAGGAGCGATAACACCACCACCCGCGTGCTTCCGCTCGGCACCGGCGGCATCACGGTCAACAGCGGCGCAGGGGCGGTCACCGTTGGCACGGCCACCCAAGGCACCAATATCTCACTGGGGGGCTCTCAAGCATGGATCAACAACTCCAGCAACACGGCTACGATTTACAACACCATCACCCGCAGTAACGGTTCGGTGCTGGTCCTGTCGCCGGGAGCGGGCACATTCACTGCGACGGTCCATGCCCTTTCAAACGGTCTCGTGGGCGCATGGGCAGCCACAGGGAGTGGGACATCGCTTCGCTATGTGACCAAGGCGAGCAGCATCCTCGGTGCCTACTCCGCCGGAACCGCCGCAACTGACGCAACAAGCCTAACCGACGTTGCTGGAACAGTGAACTACGACCTCGCTGACGCCAGCGGCGTCACCCCCGCGACGGTTTCCGCCAACACCATCCGCTTCACCGGCGCTGCCGGAACACTCGCTCCCGGAGCCACCTCATTCACTGCCCGGGGATTGATGAATGCGGGCTCTGGCAAGTGGACCATCGGCACGAACCCCATCACCATCGCCGCCAATAACGAACTCGTCATCCTCGCGAATTCTCAAGAAACCGAAATCAGCAGCGCGATCCAGAACAATGGCGTCACCCCTTCCGCCGTCAGTTACCACGGCGGCGGCACCTTGACACTCTCCGGCGACAATACCTTTACCAACGGCCTGAACATCGGGGCGGGTAAAGTGCTCGTCAATAATGCCGGTGCCCTAAACAGCTCCGCGCCCAACGTTATCAACTTCAACGGAAGCGCCGGCACGCTGACCCTGAACGGCAATACCAATCTGTCCGTCGCGGGCATCAACAGCGTCGGATCAGGAAGCATCGTCCAACCGAACCAGACCATTGAGAACGCCAACGCATCGGGGGTCAATCTCAACATCGGCGGCGTATCCAGCAACAGCACGTTCTACGGCGCACTTCAGGATGGAACCGGTGGCGGCAGTCTGGGCTTCACCAAAATCGGAACGGGCACGCTCCTGCTCGCAGGAACCAATACCTACACGGGCACCACCTTGATCAACGAAGGTGTGCTTACCATCACCACCACCGCCGCCCTTCCAGGCTGGGACACCAACGGCCGCTACTCCGTGGCAAGCGGCGCGACGCTTGCCGTCTATAATGCGTTCTCCGATGCAAATATCGCCACTCTGCTAGGCACCACCAATTTCGCCGCCGGTGCCTCCCTCGGG